>DASPKG010000068.1:0-10338 GCA_035628215.1 Minisyncoccota bacterium | reverse complement strand
GAGTTCAACAAGCGCGGCATCGAGGCTGTGAACGTCACCGTGTACGCCTTCTTCGGCAAGCCGCGTACGGCAGGCGACTACTACGACCGCATCGAAACCGCCTGCCGTCAGCTGGGTATGGGGGTGCAATGCCAGCTCCGCCTCCAGAAGGACGCGAGCTACGGCTACGCCGAGCATCCGACGCTCCATGACCCGAACCTGGGCATCTTCATGCGACTTATGTAGTCGCGCGGCCGGCCTCCCGATTGTGGGGGCCGGCCAAACCTTTTGGTACTATAGACCGATGCCGGAAAAGAAGAGCGTCCATTTCGTCGGGATCTGCGGCATCGGGATGAGCGGGGTCGCGCTCCTTCTGAAGGAGGCGGGCTGGGAGGTCACGGGCTCGGATGCCGAGTGCTACGGCCCTCCGAAGCGCATCCTCGAGAAGGGCGGCCTTGCGCCGCGGCTCTCCTATACCCCGGACAACATCTCCCCGTACGTCGACCGATTCGTGATCGGCCGGAACGCCAAGCTCGCCCCGGATGTCAACGAGGAGGTGAAGGCCGCTCACAATACCGGCAAGCCCATCCTCTCCTTCCCCGAAGTCCTCGGCGAGCTCACGAGAGAGCGGCAGAACATCGTGGTCGCCGGCTCCTACGGCAAGTCTACGACCACGTCCCTGATCGCGCACATCCTGCGGCACTCCGGCGTGGACGCCGGGTACTTCATCGGCGGCGAGCCGCTTTCCCTTCCCCTGCCCGCGGGGCTCGGGAGCCATCCCGTCTTCGTCGCGGAGGGCGATGAGTATCCATCCGCCCATGACGACCCGCGCGCGAAGTTCATGCACCTGCATCCGCGCGACATCCTCCTGACCGCGGTCGTGCACGACCACGTGAACGTCTACCCGACCTTCGAGAGCTACCAACGGCCGTTTACGGACCTGCTCGCGCTCGTTCCCGAGGACGGCATCGTGGTGGTGTCGGAGGGAGAGCCGGGGGCGCTTTCGCTCGCCCGCGCATCCGGCAAGACCGTCGTGACCTACGGCGTGGACGTCGGGCAATTCCGAGCGGCGAACATCGATTACGGCTCAACGACGACCTTCACGCTGCTTCGTCCGGACGGCGGGGACATCGACCTTTCCATGCAGATCATCGGGCGGCACAACATCGAGAACATCGTGGGCGCCGCGGCCTACGTCCTCTCCCGCGACCTCGTGTCCCCTGAGGCCCTCCAGGCTGCCGTCGCTTCCTTCACGGGAGTCCGCCGCAAGCTCGACAACATCGCGCCCGCCTCCCGCGTCCCTGTCTACGAGGGCTTCGGCTCCTCCTACGAGAAGGCGCGCTCGGCGATCGATGCGATCCGCCTCCACTACCCCGACAAACGCCTCGTGGTCGTCTTCGAGCCCCACACCTTCGGCTGGAGGAACCGCGCGAATCTTCCCTGGTACGACGACGTATTCGCGGGAAGCTCGCTCGTCTTCGTCGCGCCGCCCGAGACCCAAGGAGCGGGCACCCACGACCAGCTCACCCATGGCGAGATCATGGCGCGTATCGCGACGACCGGCGTCCCCGCGAAGCCCTACAGCCCCGCGGGCTTCATCGAGACGGTCGAAGAGCTCGAGGAGGACGATGTGGTGCTCATCCTCACCTCCGGCAGCCTCGAAGGAACGCTCGAGGAGCTCGCGGCCGCCATAACTGCACGGTTCTCCTAGGGTATGCGGATCTTCCAAACTGAATTCGGGCATGCCTACGGCAGGTTCTATGCCTTCGGCTACACCTCGTACGCCGAGCTGGCGCCGGAGGACGATCCCGCTGAGGCCTATGCCCTCGGCTTCCTCCCCTATTCCACTGACCCTTCAGTGCATAACCTCCTCTACCTCTGCCGGAGCGTTCGGGTGCCGCTGCAGGCCTGGTCCACGACGAGCGAGAATCGCCGCATCCTGAAGAAATTCGATGGCGTGTTCACCCGTACCCTTCTCTCGCGCGAAGCGCTCCAGCAGGACCCGGCGTTCCTCGATTGCTTCCTCGCGTATTTCGCCGGCCGCCATACGGACAGCAGCATGCCCCGAGCGCGGGTCCTCGGCATCCTGGAGAGCGCGCTCCCGCTTCGAGGCGTCCGCTATGACACGGAGACCGGGCCGGTGGCCTACGTGCTCGAGGTCGTCGGAGAGACCTTCATCCATTACTGGTACTCCTGCTACGACCTCGCCTACGTCGAGAAATCGCTGGGCATGTGGCTCATGCTCGATAGCGTGCGGCAGGCGAAGGCAGGCGGGAAAGCGTATGCGTACCTCGGGACCGCGTACGGCGATAAGGGAAAGTACAAAATGAACCTCGAGCCGCTCGAGTTCTGGGACGGCACGAAATGGAACGCAAACCCGACGCTCCTCAAGCAGCGCATCAAGGAGGATGCGGAGCGCACCGTCTCATTCCCCGACCGCCTCGCCTCGCCCTAAGCTATAGGCAGTCGCTTGCGACCCTCGTATCGACGGCCTTGAGGTAGTGCATGCTCACCGGCACGCGGATGAGCTGGTAGGGCGCCGTGAAGGCCTGCGTCACGACGCAGCTCGCGCCTGGAACGGTCTCGGTCACGGAGAGCGTCCGGGTATCCCCGAGATCGCGGATGCTCGTCACCTCGATCATATGGCCGCCGGTCGGCTTCTCGCCGGCGAAGACGCCGATGACGTATTCTGTATTGAAATCCACGGGCGGCGGCGCAAGCTCCTGCCCGCCGCGCGCGAGCGCATAGAGCCGCAGGTATGCTTCCTGATCGCGCGCCGCGACGTTCTTGCGTACGGTAACGTCCGAGGCCGAGGTGCCTGACTCGATAACCGTGAACGCGACCGGCATTGACTCGACGGGCGCGTTCGCGACCTGGGCCGACTGCTCGAGGGTATCGGCGCCGAGGCCCTGCGTATTGGTATAGAAGAGGTAGGCCCCGACGAGGATCGCGAGGATGCAGAGCACGAGCACGATGATGGAGTGCCTCATACCGGAAAGTATACCTCCCGCTTCATGAATCCAGCCCCCGGCTGGGTATTACGGTGCAAGTGGTAGGATTCGAACCTACGACCGCTCGAGTATCAGTCGAGTGCTCTACCAACTGAGCTACACTTGCGAACCCTGGGATACTACCAGAAATCCCCAGGGCCTTCCAGTTTTCTTCAGGTACGTCGGATATACTGGAAGTCAAGAATGGTACACCGTGGTAACACACGTGAACCTAAGAAAATCCGGGTCAATCGGATCTCCACGATTGATGACAAGATAAAGCGGCACCGGAGGAAGGCGCGCATCTGGCGCCGCGCGGTCAGACGGATCGCGCAGCAGCTCATCGAGACGCAGGAGCCCGCGATGGCATAGCGAAAGCCCCGTGTGGGAGATCGGTCCGAGGATCGGTCTCCCACACGGGGCTCTGCTGGTTCGGTAGTGAAAGAAATCCGCACTCTTGTGTTCCGCCTATTCGACCGTGAGAGCGTCAATTGAGCGCTCCCACCTGGTCACCGGTAACGTTGTTCCGGCGGTCGGACTGTGTTTAGGGACAACAGTCATCTCCCCATCAGTCCGAAGACTGACGATCGACCGGATGAGCGTGGTTCCCCACGACTCGATTCCGATTGGATATGTTCCACGACCAGCTTCCGCTAGCCGTGCCTTGTTACGACTTACTCCCTGTCACTGAATTTACCGTAGTCCTGCGTAAAGCAAGATTTCGGGTACCCCCAGCTTCCTTGAGTTGACGGGCGGATTGCGATAGTTGAGGTTACTTCGCGTTCCCACGTAGCGTACGGATTTCCCGTACTACGCGAGCCCAACAGTCTTTTGGTTCATGCGCGATTTCAGCACGCGAATCTCTTCGAGTCCTTCGATTGTCCGATGCCTTCCCGCTTGCACGAGTTGGGCAATCTGACAGAAGAGCTCGAAACTCGCTCGCTTAGTCGCACTTTGCAACGGATATTGCTTGAAAAACGGTATTACCGTGCTCAAGATATCCCGCGTCGCGCTTACGGTGTAGCGGTAACACTGACAATGATTGGTGCGTTGTTCTTTTTGGAAGTACACCGCGCCGCATCCTATCGTGTTTTTCACTGCTTCGAGCAGATCCCGGTCGCGCTCCTGCATCTTCAGATGAAAATGCAATTGCACGCCCGCGCCTGCTCGGTAGGCGGAAGACTTCCATATGTTGACATAGAAGCACCCCTCGCCATCCGTAAGCCCGACAACGTAGTCGTTGCTGACTGTCGGTAGTGTCCTTCCCATGCGTCAATTATAAGTTGACGCCTAGTACTACGACACTGCTGACTTCTCATAGAGTGTGCATAACACCTCTGCCTCTATGAGATCTCCTTGGGTCATTAAGCATTCCGTTCCTTGCATCCGCTCAGCGCGATTGTTAAGTAGTTCCCCATTACTCACCAGAATGGGTCCTACATACGCTCTAGATCTCTCTAGGAGGGCTGCTTTTTGCTACTGGGACTCTCTGCCGCAGACCTCGCGGTCTCTCGACTGTCCGTTCACTACACCTGCGGCCACGCAGATGGTCCGATTTCAACGGACTGGATTGCTTAACTACCAAGCACTTTTTTGAATGAGTACAAGACTCGAGAACGTATTCACCCTGGTATGGCTGACCCAGGATTACTAGCGATTCCGGCTTCAAGAGGTCGGTTGCAGACCTCTATCCGTACTGGGGATGGTTTTGGGGATTTGCTCCACCTTACGGTATTGCGTCCTTCTGTACCATCCATTGTATCACGTGTGCAGCCCCAGGCATCAAGGGACATGCTGATTTGGCGTCATCCACACCTTCCTCCCCCGTGAGGGGGCAGTCTCGCCTGACATATATAACAGACAACGTGGGTTGCGTTCGTTACCCCACTGAAGGGAACAGCTCAAGCCACGAACTGACGACAACCATGCATCACCTGCCAAGCACCCTCGAAGGCTTCCTCCCTTTCAGGAGGCGTGCAGCTTGGTTTCTAGCCTGGGTAAGGTTCTTCGCTTATCGACGAATTAAGCCACATGATCCACCGCTTGTGCGAGTCCCCGTCTATTCCTTTGAGTTTTAAGCTTGCGCTCGTACTACCCAGGCGGCTCGCTTACCGCGTTAGCTTAGTCCCGCAGAGGGTCGATACTCCGCAGAACGAGCGAGCAACGTTTAGGGCCAGGACTACCGGGGTATCTAATCCCGTTCGCTACCCTGGCTTTCGTGTGTGAGCGTCAGGAATGGGCCAGTGCGCTGCCTTCGCCTTTGGTGTTCCCCACGATATCAACGGATTTCACCCCTACACCGTGAGTTCCACGCACCTCTCCCACCCTCAAGTTATGCCGTATCTCTCGCGGGCCTGAAGTTGAGCTCCAGGATTTTACGAAAGACTAACATAACCGCCTCGACACCCTTTACGCCCAATGATTCCGGATAACGCTTGGGGCCTCTGTATTACCGCTCCTGCTGGCACAGAGTTAGGAGCCCCTTATTCATGTGGTACCGTCAAAGATTTCGTCCCACATAAAAGGTGTTTACGTACCGAAGCACTTCGTCCACCACGCTGTATCGCTCCGTCAGACTTTCGTCCATTGCGGAAGATTCTCGACTGCGGCCTCCCGTAGGAGTATGGGCCGTGTCTCAGTCCCATCGGTGGGGGTCAGCCTCTCAGCTCCCCTAAGCGTCGTAGCCTTGGTAGGCCATTACCCTACCAACTAGCTGATACTACGCAGGCCGCTTCCCAAGCGATAAATCTTTACCCTTGCGGGAACCATCCGGAATTACCCCGTCTTTCGACGAGCTATGCCGGACTTGGGAGTACGTACCTACGTGTTACTACCTCGTCTGCCACTGCCCTTGCGGGCCGTTCGACTTGCATGCCTTATCCATACAGCCAGCGTTCATCCTGAGCTAGGATCAAACTCTAATTAAGAATAGGCGGAACACAAGAAAATAGATTTCTTAAGTTCACTACCTTACTGAACTATGTAATTTTCAACGTGCGAAAACTAGCCCGCCTCCACATGGAGGCGATAGGCACATACTATAGGAAGCCGTCCGGGGGGTCAAGCACGGCCAAAAGGGACGAAATAGGGTGTGCTTAGGCCCCGTCCTTGGAGACGGGGCCTAAGGAACGTAGGGCCTTCCGGAGGTCTAGGCGGCGAGGCGGTAGGCGACCTCGACGTCGAGGGAGATGTGCCGGGCAGGCTCGATTGGCACGCGCACCTTGCCGACGCTGGCGTCGCCGATGCACACCACGATCTCGCCGCCCTGCGCCGGCATGGCCGGCCGGACCGCGTCCGCAAGCTCGATAAGGCCTTCCCCGATGCGCGGCAGGTCTGCGAAGTCGCAGTGCCCGCCGTAGGCCCTGACCCTGTCGAGCACCTCTGCCCATAGGGGCGGGGTGGAGAACCCGAGGGCGGAAAGTGTGGCCCGAGCGTACCTGACGCCGTCGGCCTCGTGCCAGACCGCAGTCAGATGCTCGGGTTGGTCACGAGGAGTGCGGGTGCGTAGGCGGGCCCGCGATTCCCCTACTTCTGCAAGCGTCGTCATGGGCGTAGCCCTCCTGGTTTGCGTCTGGGAACGCTGCATACGCATCTTGCGGATCCGCAAGGCGTCCGAATTAGGAAACTCTTTCCCTCATCCACAAGTTGCGGTCGAGGTGGACGGAGGTATGATGGGAGGAGCCGTCAAGCTTTGCATGAGATTCATCCGGGCTAAGCGTGAGTACGTCGTCGTCTCCGTCGGAGGCTCGCTTATCGTTCCCGACGGCATCGACGTTTCCTTTTTAAAACGGTTCCGTGAGTTAATTGTTTCCAAAACCCGTGCAGGGCTCTCTTTTTTCATCATCACCGGCGGCGGCAGGACCGCCCGCAATTATCAGGGCGCGGTCGCGGAGGTGCGCGGCGGGCTCAACCGCGACGATGTCGATTGGCTCGGCATCCACTCCTCGCGCCTCAACGCCC
This sequence comes from Minisyncoccota bacterium, assembly GCA_035628215.1. Classification (GTDB taxonomy): domain Bacteria; phylum Patescibacteriota; class Minisyncoccia; order Phycocordibacterales; family Phycocordibacteraceae; genus C7867-001. Next base: position 3,409 of record DASPKG010000068.1, on the reverse strand, counting down.
ACCTCATGCGCGCCGTCTTCAAGGAGGAGGCGCAGGCGCGCATCGTAAAGAATCCATCGCACCGCATCCGGGCGAAGATGCCGGTCATCATTGGAGCAGGCTGGAAGCCGGGCTGGTCCACCGATTACTGCGCCGTCATCGCAGCGAAGACGCTCGGCGCGAAGAAGCTCGTGAACCTTTCGAATATCACGCACGTGTACACGGCGGACCCGAAGCAGGACCCGTCGGCCACCCCAATCGAGACGATCGGCTGGGCCGAGTTCCGGAAGCTCATCCCCGCGGAATGGGACCCGGGCCTCTCTTCCCCCTTCGATCCGGTCGCGGCGCGCGAGGCCGAGAAGATCGGACTCGAGGTCGCCATCATGAACGGCGGGAACCTCGAAGAGTTCGATAAGTATCTCTCGCACCAACCCTTCACGGGGACGGTTATCTCGTAATCGGGAAGATCGACCGTTCCCCTTCGGTCAGCTCCTGATAGAGCGTCGGCCCAGCGGCGATGAAGCTAGTGTTGCGGTAGTCGTAGGTCGTCGTTCCTACGTTCGCGACCACGCCGCCCGCCTCCTCGACGAGGAGGGAGCCGGGGGCGAAATCATAGTCCTTGCCATAGGGCTCGAAGCAGATACGTGCATCGAGCTTGCCGGAGGCAACCATCGCCATCTCCCAGCCGGCATTGATCGAGTTGAAGAGATTGGTCTCCTGCCGCAGGAGCTGGGTGAGCTCGCGGTTGGCCGCTTCGGACTGATTGGACTCCCAGGCGACATATGATTCCCGGAGTTTCCGGTTGCTGACCCCGAGCCTATCCCCGTTGCAGTACGCGCCCTTGCCGCGCTCGGCCCAGTACACGCGATCGTTCACGAAATCGTAGATGGCGGAGAAGCGGACCTGTCCCGCTTCGATATATGCGAGCATGGAGGTGCAGAACGGCAGCCCGCGCAGATAATGCCCGGTCCCATCGATCGGGTCCATGAGCCAGAGCCGGTCGGCGGTCCGGTCCCCGCCACCCTCCTCGCCCACGAAGGCGATGTCCGGGTAGAGTTCCGCCAACTCGGTGCGGGTGCGCTCCTCGACCGCTATATCGAGCTCGGTGACGATGTCGTGCGCCCCCGCCCCCTTCTCCTTCAGCACCTCGACGTTCCCCCAGTGCGGCATGAGGATATCCCGCAGCCCGCTGAGGACCGGCAGGACTGTGACCGCAAAATCCATACTAGGCTGCGGCATCGAGCGCCGCCTTCGCATATTTCCTCACCCGCTCGTTCACACCGTAGGATGGATCATCCAGTTCCTTGGCGGTAAACCACTTAAAGCAGTCGCGCTTCTCCCCTTCCGCTGGGTTAACCTCGCGCGTGTCGCTCACTCCAAAATAAATGAAGGAGATATGCTCGTGCATCTCGTTAATGCGATGGCGGTTGACGAACCGGGGTATGAGGAGCTCGCGCTCGCCGTAGATATCGGTACCCGTTGATTCCGTCGGGGTCCCGTTGTCTCCTATGAGCTTCACGTCGAGACCGGTCTCTTCCTTCGCCTCGCGAAGCGCCGCCTCTACGAAATCCTCGTCGAGCTCGACGTGGCCGCCGGGCGGCAGCCACATATGGTATTTATCGTGCATGCGCAGCAGCACAGCGCCGTCGTTCACGATGAAGACATCGCCAGCATAGTCGATCTTCTCGTGGATGTGCGGCATATGGTCTACGTTATGGCGGCGAGCACCTCGTCCACCTGCTTGTACAGCTCCTCGAGGCTGCCGTTATTCGATACGATCGCATCCGCCTCTTTCAGCGCCCCGAAGATGTTCTGCTTCGTCGGATCATCCGGGTTCGATTCCGCCCGCTCCTGCTCGAGCCATTTCTCGTACGAGACCGCGTCCTTCTCGCTCCCGCGCTTAACGGCCCGCTCGTAGCGAAGCCGCGGCTCGGCATCCACTCCGAGCACGAACCCGCCGAGCTCCTTGATGCGCCGGACCTCGGCGACCGCGCGCAGGCTCTCAATGACCGCGTCCTTCCCGCCTTCCTTCGCCCGCTCGAATAGGGAGTCGATGAGGTAGCTTGGGCCGTTCGTCGCCCGCAGGTCGTTGGCGACCACGATCATGGAGTCCCGATTGACCGGCATCCCGCGGCGCACGATCTCCTCGGTGATAAAGCCGCTTGCCGAATAGTGATTGAAGCCGAGATTCTGCGTGAGATAGTCCACGACCACGCCCTTCCCGGCACCAAAGGAACCAGCGATCCCGACGATCCTCATACCTTCTGCACTGCAGCGAGCGCCTCGTCGACCTGGTGATGCAGGTCCTCGACCGTGCCGTTATTCATGAGGCGCGCGTCCGAGATCTGCATCACGCCGAAGACGTTCATGTCCCAGGGGTCCGGGGACGCCATCTCGGCATCCTCTTGCTCGCAGAACTCCTCGTAGCTCAGGTTGTCCCCTTCGGCCCCGCGCGCCACGATGCGCTCATGCCGGAGCGTACGGTCCGCATCTACCGCAAACAGATAGACTCCCTTCGCCTTCAGAAATTCCGCCTCGCCGATTGTCCTGACCGACTCGAGCACCGCCTTGGGCTCGTCCTTCGCCATTTCGTAGAGGCGCTCCATGAGGTAGGAGGGACTGTGCTCCTTGCGCATCTCGTTCGCCACCTCGCGCATCGTCCGTCGGTTCTGCTTAAGCCCGCGCTTCACCACCTCCTCAATGATGAACATGCGGGCGGAGAAATGGGAGAAGCCCTTATGCATGACGAGGTATTCCACCACCGTCCCCTTTCCTGACCCATTCGTTCCGGTGATACCGATGAGCATATGCGTCTATATTACCCCTTCTTTTTAGCTGCCTCGCGCTTCTCGGCCCATGTTGCGATGGGGATCAGGAGCGGGGCCGAACGGACGATCGAGGAGAAGGTCCCGACCACGACGCCCACGAGCATGACGAGCGCGAAGATCCGGGTGGACTCGCTCCCGACGAGGATGATCGCGAGAAGCGCGAGCGCGACCGTGAGCGAGGTGTTGATCGAGCGGCCCAGCGTCTCGGTGATCGACTTCCCCACCGTCTCCTCGAACGGCTCCTTCACGTTGCGCTCCTCGTTCCACCGGAGGTGCTCGCGGACGCGGTCGAAGATGACGATCACGTCGTTGATGCAGTAGCCCATGAGGGCAAGCAGCGCGATGACGAATAAGGTATCCACCTGCGCGCCCGTGAAGTAAGCGTAAACTGCGAAGAACCCAGCCGGCACGATGATGTCGATCGCGAGCATGGCGACCGAGGTGATGCCGTACCCCCACGCGGGCACCGGGCGCGAGACCTTCCGGAAGGCGAAGGCGATATAGAGCATGATCGCAAGCAGCACCGCCCCGATGGCGTACAACGCCTTGGTAGTGAGCTCACGCCCAAGCGAAGGACCGATCGAATTGAACCGGAGCTCGGT
>DASPKG010000067.1:0-2159 GCA_035628215.1 Minisyncoccota bacterium | reverse complement strand
CACCGCGACCACCGAGGCGACGATGATGGGGACGGTGCGGGTAGAATGAGCCACGGTATCCTCATCCTATCACGCGAAACTAAGCCGTTTCAGGCTATTTTCATCATGTGTGCATTAAGCGCGCAGCGATCTCGCAAGCGCGATCCAGTCATGGAGCGAGAGGTCCTCGGCGCGTACTTTCTCTGAACGCGAGCACGCCCGAAGCGCGTCGAGAACCGCATGCCGCGGGGCAAGGGCCTCCAGATTCTTCGCTAGTTGCTTGCGTTTATGCCCGAATCCGGTCCGCAGGACCTCGAAGAACCAGGCTTCCTCCTCGAGAGAGGCGAAGGAATCGCCCGAAATGCCCTGGATATGTAGGACGGCGGAGTCCACGGTGGGCGCGGGCTTGAAGGCGCCCCGCGGGACCGTGAACCTATATATAGGAGTGCCGTAGGCCTTCACCGCGATCGAGAGCAGGCTCCCCTTGGGGTCCCGCGTAATGCGCTCCGCGACCTCCTTCTGGACAAGAAGAGTCATGGAGCGGGGCTTATGCGCCCCGGACAAGAACATGCGGATCAATTCTCCGGTGATGTAGTACGGGATATTCGCCACGACGTGGTACTGCGCCGGGAGGTTGGACGCATCGAACGCCCGGATGTCCGCATGCACGAGCCGGAGCCTCCCTTCCCCGATCTCGCTGGTGAACGCCTCCTCGAGCGTCGGCAGGAGCGCGCCGTCCGCCTCGACCGCGATCACCCAGAGTCCGGCATCAAGGAGCGCGCGGGTGAGCATCCCGGTACCGGGCCCGATCTCGAGCACGGTCGCACCGGTCGGAACATTTGCTGCCGCGACGATGCGCTCCGCCGTCTGCGCGTGCATGAGGAAGTTCTGCCCGAGCGATTTCTTCGCGAACGCCATCAGTCTATTATCACCTCCCCCTCGCCGTCCGGCGGTACCGAATATATGAGCCCCTCATCGATGTCATACAAAAAGTGCGAGGGCTCGGAGAAATAATCGGTCCCGTAGAGGCGGCGGATGCGCGCGAGGGTCAGCGTGAGGCGCTTCTTCGCCCGCGTCACCGCGACATAGAAGAGGCGCCGCTCCTCTTCCTGGTCCCGCTCCCCGTCGCCCATGCCCTCGTGCGGGAAGAGCCCCTCCTCCATGCCGGTCACGTAGACGCTCTCGAATTCGAGGCCCTTCGCCGCGTGCACCGTCATCAGGGTCACGCCCTTCTCTTGGGGCCTGCGATCGAGCTCGTCCTGGTCGCCGGCAAGCGCGGTGTCCGCAAGGAAGGCCGCGATGCCCTCCTCGCCCGGCATGCTGTCGTAACGCGTCGCCAGGGTCGCGAGCTCCTTCACGTTCTCGAGCCGCTCCTGGTCGTCCTCCCCGCCCTTCTCGAGCGTGAGCGCCATGCCGCTTCGCTCGATCACGGCGCGCACGAACGCGGACGGCAGCATCACCTTCGCCTCCCGGTTGAGTTCCGCGACAAGCGCCTCGAACGCCTCGACCTTCGTACGCTCGGCAGGCTTCAATTCCTCGCGCCTCCCTGCCGCAAGCTTCCCAAGCGTCGCTTTGCCGATCCCGCGCGCAGGCGCCTGCACCGCACGCATGCGATCCGCCTCGCGCGTTGGTTCGAGTGCAAGCCGCACCCAGGCGAGCACGTCCTTCACCTCCTTGCGGTCGAGGAACCGCGTCCCTAAGAGCTTGTACGGCACGCCGGCATGGAGGAACGCCTCTTCGATCGCGCGGGACTGGAAGTTCGTGCGGTACAAGACCGCGATCTCGCCCGGCGCTCGCCCGCTCTGGATTTCCGAGCGTGCCTGCCGCGCGACGTACCGCGCTTCAGTCTCTGCCGTGTCCGCGATATAGAGGCGGATCGGCTCCCCGTCCGGGTTGTCCGTCACCGAGATCTTCTCCTTGCGGTTCTGGTTCTTCTCGATGATCTGGTTCGCTGCCTCGACGATCGTCTTCGTCGAGCGGTAATTATGCGCAAGCACGATGGTCCGTGCCGACGGATACGTCTCCTCGAAGGCGAGCAGGTTCTCGATGGTTGCGCCGCGCCAGGTGTAGATGGTCTGGTCGATGTCGCCCACCACGAAGATGTTGCCGTGCGCGCGCGCGAGATACCCCGCAAGCCTTCCCTGGAGCGCATTGGTGTCCTGGTACTCGTCCACGTGGAT
>DASPKG010000066.1:0-4087 GCA_035628215.1 Minisyncoccota bacterium | reverse complement strand
CCGCTTCACCCCCCAAACACCCGTAGGCCAGACATTTTGTCTGGTCTTATTTACGTAATGCGAAAGCGCGCCGCGCATGCGACGCGCTTTCGGCAAACCCACTGCTTACATCGTAGGACCCATCGGTGCCGCAGCGCTCTTCTTCGAGAGGAAGCCAGCGGCGACGAGCGCCACGCCGAGCACGATATGGAGCCAGTGATCGGCCATGTTCACGTGCACGAGGCCGAGCAGCTCGCCCTCGTCCGGCACCATCATGAAGCCGAGGACCGCGAGCACGAGGTAGACGGCACCAAGGATGATGAGCCAGAGCGACGAGGCTGCCGGCGACTTCTTCGCAGCGACGATGAGGATCACGCCGAAGAGGATGTGCACGACGTTATGCAGCATATCGGTCTCGAAGATCGCCTCCATGCCGACGAGCGGATTGGGCACGAAGCCCAGGATGCCGACGAGCACGAAGACGACACCGAACACCATTGCAAGCGTTTTTGCCATAGTACGGAGTAAAAGGGTTAGGGATCAGGATGAACCTGATGCCGTAAGTATAGCTCTGCTATATGAAGCGGGGCTTAAGCCCGGAAGCGCTGTGGATAGCGCAGGAGAGGGGGTAGTATGGAGACCATGTTCGAATGGATCAATCAATTCCTCACCTCGCTCGCCTACGTGCTCCCCTTGGAGCTCTTCGTCTTCCTCGGCTCCTTCATCGAGGAGATCGTCGCCCCCATCCCCTCGGTCCTCATCACGACCTTGGCGGGGTCGCTAGCGCTTGCGGCCGGCTACGGCTGGTGGGGGCTCCTGTGGCTTGCGGTGCTCGCGTCCTTCGGGAAGTCGCTCGGCTGCGCCATCCTGTACGTCATCGCGGACAAGGCGGAGGATTTCCTCCTGGTGCGGCTCGGCCCCAAGATCGGCATTACGCATGCGGAGGTGGAGCGGGTCGGGAAGTTCTTCACGGGCGGCATCCGCGATTACCTGATCCTGATCGTCATCCGGGCGCTCCCACTGTCCCCCTCCCTCCCGATCTCGGTCGGCGCCGGCATCATCAAGATTCCGTTTGCGATGTACAACATCGCGACCTTCATCGGGAATCTGCTCCGGAGCCTGCTGTTCATTGCGGTCGGGTACACGGGCTTCTCGGCGTACCAGCGCCTCCTCGACGAGGCCCAGTCGCTCGAGTCCCTGATCCAGATCGCGCTTGCGGTACTCCTCGCCGGCTTCGTCCTCGTCATCTACTATCTCCGGCGCGTCCGCGAGAAGCGGGCATAGCGAAACGGCCGGGAGTCCCCGGCCGTTTCTGCGTTCGTATTCCTAGAGTTCGTCTTCGGCGTCCCCGGCGAGCTCCTTGGCTTCGTTCGCGAGCTCCTCGGCATCGTCGTAGTCCTCGTCATCGAACGCCTCCTCGGCCTCGTCGAGCTTGTCTTCCGCCTCCTCGAGGAGCTCCTCGGCGTCATCGGTATCTTCGCCGTCATCGTCCGCCTCTTCGATGGCCTCCTTCGCGTCCGCGATCGCCTCCTTCGCGTCCCTGATGGCGTCCTCGGCGTCGTCCTCCTTGCTTCCGCCGATGGCATCGAGCGCATCGTCCACGAGCTCGTCGGCGTCATCCGCCAATTCCTCGGCCTCCTCATACTCTTCGTCATCGAAGGCGTTCTGCGCTTCCTCGAGCTTGCGCTCGGCGTCATCGAGGAGCTCCTCGGCCTCGTCCACGTCCTTGCCATCGTCGTCCGCATCCTCGATGGTGTCCCGCGCTTCTTCGATGCGATCCTCCACCTTCTCGATGAGGTCCTCGGCCTCGTCCTCGCTGGAGACGCCGCCCGCCTCCTCGAAGGCGTCCTGCGCGTTGTCGTAGGCGTCGTCGGCGTACTCCTGCGCCTTCGTCATGTTGCCGTCGAAGTAAGCATCGACCGCCTTGAAGAGGTCGTCGCGCGCTTCGTTGAAGTTGGCCTTTGCCGCTTCCGAGCCGCCGCCGGCGTCGCCGAGCTGCTCATCCGCGTCCTCGATCGCGTTGATGGCCTTCCGGATCTGGTCCTGGACGGCCTTATTGGAGACGGTCGGGGTTGCCGGGTTCTGCTTGAGCTTCTCGATCTGCGCGAGAAGCGCTGCGATCTGCGACTGGAGCGCCGGGGTTGCGGGCGTCGCAGGCGTTGCTGGGGTTACTCCCGGAGTGGCGGGGGTTGCTGGCGTGGCGGGCGTCGCGCCAGTCAACGCCTTGTACTTGGCGCGGGAGAGCGCGCCGAAGAAGCCGCTCGCCGGAAGCCCGTTCTTTGCTTGCCACTTCACGACCGCCTCCTTAGTCTTCTCGCGGAAGAGGCTCGTCTCATTGCCGGGAGAACCGACGCCCTCGCTGGCGATGGTGATGCCGGCATCGTTCAAGTATTTCTGGAGGCAGTGGACGTCCTCGCCGTCCACCCCGACCTCGAGGTCTCGGGTGAAATCGCAGACGGGGGCTGCGGCGGATGCGGAGAACGGGATAAGGGCCGCAAGAATGGCGGCGAGCACGAATGAAATGAAGGTACGCATAGGGACGGGTAAGGCCAGTAATCTAATGCTTCTATGATAGTCGCTCGAGGCGCGAGCTACAACCGCGTTATTCAAACCGATTCGTCCCTTCCCCCTCCCGCTCGTTGATGGGCTCCTCGGGATGCCCGAAATAGTGCGCGAGCTCGTGCCAGATCGTCTCCCGGATCGCGATCCGCATGGCGTCCCGGAACTCCCGGTCCATGTGCTCGGCCTCCTCGATCAAGGGAAGACGATACAGGGTGATCGTGTCGGGCATCGTCACCCCGACCCCGTACTCACTCCCGCGTTCTGTATTCGGGATGCCGTGGTAGAGGCCAAGCAGGGTCTCGCCCTCCTCGAGCCCTTCCTGCTTACGGACCTCCTCGCTCGGCTCATCCTCGATCAAGAGCGCGACGTTCTTCACCTCCTCGCGGAAGCGGTCCGGAACCTTGGTCCATTCCTCCTCCGCAAGCGCCCTAAATTCCTCCTCGCTCATCGCCCTATTTCACGAACGTATTCGCAAACGTCCGTATTGTGCTTCTGGCCGAGATAGAAGCCGAGCGCGAAGATCGCGAAGAAGAGCATGATCGCGACGACCTGGGAGTACCAGGTGACCCTGTTCCATTCGATATGCATGGGGAAAGGATAGCCCGGCCGTACCAAAAGACAACCGGCCCTCGAGGAGGGCCGGTTGTCTTTTGCGCACATGCTTACTTCGCCTCGACCGCAGCCGTGACCGCCGCAAGGGGCTGGGCGCCCTCGAGGAGCTGCTTCCCGACGATGGATGCGGGGGTGCCCGTGATCCCGAAGGCCGTGCCCTCGGCCTTGTCCGCCTGGACCGCCGCGAGGTATTTTGCGCGGTTCTGCGTGGCGAGCTGCTCGATGCGGGCGGCATCGAGGCCGACTGCGGTTGCGACCTCCTTCGCCTTGGCGACCGTGAGCCCGCTCTCGCCGGCTGGGAGCGCCATCATGCCGGAGAACCATGCGTAGTGCCGGTCCGGATACGCTTCGTAGACCGCGCGGCCGAAGACGCCGACGTCCTCCGAGCCCGGGAAGAACTGGAAGTCCTTGAACACGATGCGCAGCTTGCCGGTATCCACGTGGCTCGCCTTGAGCGCCGAGAGGGTCTCGGCATCGAAGCGCTTGCAGTACCCGCACTGGTAATCGAACCAGACCGCGAGCGTCGCGGGCGCGTTCGCGTTGCCGATGGACGGGCTGCCGGACGTCTTGACGTCCTTGATGTCCACCGTCTTCACGGGCTGATTGCCCGTCTGCGCCGAGGGGCCGGCGTCGCCGCGCCCGTAGGCGAGCGCGCCCGCGATGATGAGCGCGCCGAGGAGGACCGCGATCGGCGTCAGATACTTCTCCCAAAACGAACCGGTTGGTGCTTGTTCCATATAGTGCCTTAGGTTTAGTCCGCCCAGTATACCAAAAACCCCAGGCGGTGAAGCCTGGGGTTTTCGGTTACGAGATGAAGGTCAGCGCCTTGCCGATCTTCCCCGCCCGGCCGGTCCGGCCGATGCGGTGGGTGTAGTCCTCGTAGGAGGCCGGCAGGTCGTAGTTGATGACGTGCGAGACGCCCGAGATGTCGAGG
>DASPKG010000065.1:0-3841 GCA_035628215.1 Minisyncoccota bacterium | reverse complement strand
GGTCTCGATGAGGATGCGGAGCCGATTGAAGTTCGTCCGGTCGCCGACGCGCATGTCCTCCACCTCGTAGTTCACACGGCGGATCGGGGTGAAGGTCGCGTCAAGCGCGATCGTCCCGATGTCCACCTTCTCCTTGGTGAGGGTCTCGCGGGGAACGTAGCCGAGCCCCCGCTCGATTGTCGCCTCAAGCTCGAAGGCGATCTTCCCCGAGATGTCCGCGATATGCTGGTCCGGATTTGCGATCTGCACCTGGCTCGGCAGGTTGAAATCCGCCGCCGTGACCTGCTTCGGTCCCTTCACGGATAGCGATATGGTCTGCGGCTCATCTCCCTGGAGCGAGAAGTGCACGCGCTTAAGGTTCAGGAGCACCTCCATAACCGACTCGCGAACGCCTTCAATCGTCGCGAATTCATGCGACACCCCCTCGATCTTGACCGCGGTCACCGCCGCGCCCGGAAGCGAGGAAAGAATAATACGGCGAAGCGAATTGCCGAGCGTATGCCCGTATCCCGGGTAGAGCGAATCAATCTCATAAATGCCCTGAAGCTCCTCTTCCTTAACGACGCGGGGCTTCGACGGAAGCGTAATGTGGTATTCCATAACTCAATCAGTTAACCAGTGGATTAATAAAAACTAGCGGCTGTAGAACGAGAGCACGGCCACCAGGTCCCCTGCGGTATCCGCGGAGTCCTGGGTCGGCACCTCCTCCACCCCGCCCTGCATGCTCTTCGGGTCGAACGAGAGCCAGGACGCGAGCTTCGGGCGCTCATTGAAGCGCTCGGCAAGGCCCTCGAACGGCACGTTCTTCCTCGAACCCTCACGAACGGCGATCTTATCGCCCGGGCGCATCGCCCGCGACGGGATGGTGGTCTTCACCCCGTTCACCGTGATGTGCCCGTGCGAGACCATCTGGCGCGCCGCGCGGCGCGACGGCGCGAGCCCCAGGCGATACACCACGTTATCGAGCCGGAGCTCGAGGCGGCGGTGGAGCATGTCCGCCGGGTTCACTCCGCGGGTGCCCATGGCCTCAGCAACGTAATTGGAAAACTGCTTCTCCGAGATGCCGTAGGTCATGCGCACCTTCTGCTTCTCGAGAAGCTGCTTGCCGAACTCGGTCGCGCCCCGGCGCATACCGCCGCGCTTCTTGTTCATCAAGGCGCGCTCCTCGGAGATCGCGAACTTCTGCGTCTGCGTCTTCGGGAACACGGATGCCCCGAGGCGCTTGGCGATCTTGTACTTAGGTCCGATTTTCATACGACAGGATTAGACGCGACGCGGCTTAGGCGGACGCGGGCCGTTGTGCGGCACCGGGGTGGCGTCCTTGATGGCGCGGATCGCGATGCCCTTGCCGGCAAACGCGCGGAGCGCGCTCTCGCGGCCGGCGCCGATGCCGCGGATGACGACCGATGCCTCCTTGAGGCCGATGGCCTGCGCCTTCTCGCCAAGCAGCTCGCCCACCTTCGCGGCGGCGTAGGGCGTTGACTTGCGGGCGCCCGAGAAGCCCAAGGCACCCGCCGAGCTCGCCATGACGGCGTTATCCTTCTCATCGGTGAGGACGGCCTTGGTGTTGTTGAAGGTGGCCTCCACGTGGAGCACCCCGCGCTCGAGACGCTTCTTCGAGCCCTTGGACAGCGCCCGCTCCTTGCGGCCCTGGTCCATGCCCCTGCCCGACTTCTTGATGATACGTTTCTTACCCATAGGAAATTAATGAAGCGACAGGATTAGGTCTTCTCGAGCTTGCGCTTGCCGCTCGTCGCGGTCTTACGGGTGTTGCCCCGGACCGTGCGCGAATTGGTCTTCGTGCGCTGGTTCTTGACCGGGAGCCGGCGCTCGTGGCGCATGCCGCGGGCGGAACGGATGTCCTTGAGGCGCTTCACGTTCTGGCCCACCTCACGGCGGAGCTCGCCCTCGATGGTGAAGGCTTCCGCGAGCGAGCGGATCTTCTGCTCCTCCTCAGCGGAGAGGTCCTTGCCCTTGGCGTTCTCCGCAATGCCGGCCTCCTTGAGGATGCTGCGGGCACGGGTGAAGCCGATGCCATAGATGAGGGGCAGCGCGTAGAGGAGCTGCTTGTCATCAGGAAGGGTAACGCCGGCGATACGCATAGGAATGAAGTACGAAAATTAGCCCTGACGCGCCTTACGGCGGGGATTGCGCTTGTTGATGCGATACAAGCGCCCGCGGCGGCGGACGATGATATCTCCAGGCTGCTGGACCTTTACGGATGCGCGGACTTTCATCGAGGGTTAGGTAAGGCGCCTCACGATGCGCGCCCGCCCCCCGTACGGATCGAGGACCAGTTCGACTGAGTCCCCCACCAGCACGCGGATACGGTGCAAGCGCATCTTGCCGGCGAGATAGGCAAGCTGGAGGTCTCCCGAAGGCATCCTCACTCGAAATAACGAGTTAGGAAGCACCTCTTCAACGGTGCCAGTTACGGCATCTCCCTCTTTGCTATCCGCCATGTGAAGCCTGGGTATCTTAACAATTAGTGAATAAACCGTCAAATGCAGCCCGGAAGAGGGAAGACCCGCCGGGGCAGGCCTTCTACCTTAGTTCGTCAAACGCTCGCTACTTCGCCTCCTCCTCGCCCTCCACCGAGACCGTGATCTTCGCGGGATCTGCCGGGAAGGAGCCGACCCAGAAGGGCTTGAGCACAAGGAGCGCCCCGTCCACTTCCGGAAGCGCCTGGAGCGCCACTTCGGCCTGTTCGCGGGACTTGCCCGCGACCGCAGCGGATACCTTGGCCGGGTCCACCTTCCACACGAGGGTGGTAGTGCCGGTCAGCGTGAAGGAGAAGCTCTCCTCGCCCTCGGTCGGGATGAGGCCTTCCGCGGGCGCGAGCATGAGGCCCGACAGCGACTCGAACTTCAGGGGCTGCCCGGAATACGTCCCCACAGACTGGTACGCAAGGGTGCGGGCGAGCATCTCCTCGGGGAAGATCACCCCGCGGATGACGCCGCGCATCGCGAGATCGACGGTGTTCCCTGCCCCTGCGGTATCCGGCTGCTCCTCGAACTGCGATGCGGTGCCGCCAGGGACCAAGACATATCCTTCGCGCACCTGGCCCTCGATGGCTGCACGCAGCTCGGCATCTAAGGTGCTCTGGAGCTTCGCGAATTCAGCGTCCTTCGTGGCTTCCGAGATGGTCGGCCGGGGACCCGAGAAACCGCCCTTCATGGCTTCCATCGAACGGGCGTTCACCTTCGAGAAGGTATCAGAGCCGGAAAGCCCCGGGAGAGTGAAAGTGGTTGGCCCCACGTTGTACCGCTCCCCTGCCTCGTCCGCGTACACCGTGACGGAAAGCGTGCCCGGTTCGCCGTTACGCGCAGCCGGGACGGTGATGGAATCGCGGATGCGGAAGATGAGGCCCTCGGGGGTCTCAAAGCGCGTGTTCTTGATGAGGGCCTGGGGCGCGTCCTGCATGTTCTGCACGATGATCGTCCCCTGCGCGGACTGGGTGACGTTCTCGGTGGACTCTGCCGGAACGGAGGCGGTGGCGGTCTTCTCGACCGTCACGAGCTCGAACGGAAGCTCGCCCTGGCTCTTCGTCGCCGCGAAGGTGCCCGAGACCGTGATGGGGTTCGCGGTCGGGGTGATCTTCACCTTGGCGCCCGAGAAGAAGAAGAGGGCGCCCACTGATGCGGCGATCACGAGGAGCGCGATGACCAAGGTCCCGACCGGGAAGCGGCGCGGGCGATGCGACGGCTCAGGCCGGAGCGGCATGACCGGAGGCGGGGGCGGAGGCATCATGCGCGGTGGCTCTGCTGAAGGAGGCGCGGACGGTGGGGGCGGCGGAACGTCCGCATCCGGGGTCATGCGCACCGGGGTAGAACCCGCTTCC
>DASPKG010000064.1:0-3335 GCA_035628215.1 Minisyncoccota bacterium | reverse complement strand
TCGGAGATCCCGGGCATCCAAGGCGGGAGTCAGGTAACGCTGAAGGAGCTTTTGCGCGCTGCGGTCGCGAACGGCGGGGTCCGCATCATCCCCGGGCACTTCGAGAAGACGTATTTCCACTGGATCGATAACCTGCGCCCGTGGTGCATCAGCCGGCAGATCTGGTACGGGCACCGGGTGCCGGTCTGGTACCGGGGCGAGGAGGTTGCGGTCGGCGAGGCGCCTCTTGGCGAGGGCTGGGTTCAGGACGAGGATACGCTCGACACCTGGTTCTCCTCGGGTTCCTGGACCTTCTCCACGCTTGGCTGGCCGGACCAGACGGATGACCTCGCCCGCTTCCATCCCACGACCCTCCTTGAGACCGGGTACGACATCCTCTTCTTCTGGATCGCGCGCATGATCCTCATGTCCGGCTTCGCCCTCGGGCAGGTACCGTTCAAGGATACCTACCTCCACGGCATCGTGCGGGACGCGCAGGGGCGCAAGTTCTCGAAATCGCTCGGCAACGGCATCGACCCGATCGATATGATCGAGAAGTTCGGCGCGGACGCGGTGCGCATGAGCCTCTTGGTCGGCAATACGCCCGGAACCGATATGCGGCTCTCCGAGGACAAGATCAAGGGGTACAAGCATTTCGCGAACAAGCTCTGGAACATCTCGCGGTTCGTCCTCGAGAACACCGAGGTGGATTCACCGGACGCGCCCGTAACCGATGAGGACGCGGCGCTCCTCGACGCGCTCTCGAGGCTCGCCGCCGAAGTGACCACCGACCTCGAGGAATACCGTCTCTACATGGCCGCCGAGAAGCTGTATCATTATGTGTGGCATGAGCTTGCGGACGTCATCCTCGAATCATCGAAGCCCCTGCTTGCAGGCGGTGACGAAGTGTCGAGGCGCTCGCGCGCCGCGGCGCTCCGCCGCATCCTCCGCGAGGTCCTCATCCTCCTCCATCCCTTCATGCCCTACGTCACGGAGGAGATATGGCAGAGCCTGCCCGAAAAGTCCGCTGACCTCCTTATGGTAGCCTCCTGGCCCCATGCCGACGCTTGAAGTAGTCGGGTACGCGTTCGTCGGCGGGATCCTCCCTGCCCTGGTGTGGCTCTTTTTCCTGGTGAAGGAGGATGCGCGCTGCCCGGAGCCGCGCTCCTTGATCCTGCTCGCGATGTTTGCGGGCATGCTCGCGGTGCCCATCGTCTTGCCGCTCGAGCACTACGTGAAGGCCATCATGCCGACCCTGACCGCGATCCCGACCCTCTTTGATCGCTTCGCCCTCAACCTCGCGATCGAGTTCCCCGTCATCCTCGCGTGGGCCTTCATCGAGGAGACCGTGAAGTTCGTGCTCGCCGCGCTCCTCATCCTCTGGCGAAAGCAGGTGGACGAGCCCATCGACCTCATCATCTACATGATCTGCGTTGCGCTCGGGTTCGCCGCGCTCGAGAACGCGCTCTTCCTCATCGCGCCCTTGGCCAATGGCGACGTCGCGCAGACGGTCTTGGCGAACAACCTGCGCTTCATCGGCGCAACACTCCTCCATGTGATAGCATCGGCGTCAGTCGGATTCGCGATGGCGCTCGCGTACAAGGAGAAGCGCCACGTGCGCCCGCTTGCGGTCGCGCTCGGACTTATCCTTGCGATCGCATTGCACGCGCTTTTCAACTTCCTTATAATCAGGGAGACCGCGTCGTACACCGTGCTGGCATTCCTCCTCGTCTGGGTCGGTGCCGTGGTCGGGTTCGGACTTTTCGAACTACTGCGGTACGCACGCTACAACCGTTTACCAAAAAATACCTGCTAATCGTATGAAAAAGCGCTCCATCTTCGATCGACTCGCGGGCACCGTACCGCTCGATGACTACGACTACGACGACGAGCTTCCCGCGCGCGCTCCCGCTCGGCAGGCGGCGCCCCAGCCGATGATGCGCCCGGCGGCCGCCCCGCAGCCCCTGCAACACCACATCGTTGAGGAGGAGACTGAGGGCCAGCTCCCGGTCGATGTGTACCAGACCCCGAACGAGATCGTCATCCGCACCTTCGTCGCGGGCGTGCGCCCCGACGACCTCAACGTTTCCATAAGCCGCGACATGGTGGTGATCGAGGGATCCCGCGATGAGCGCGACCAGCTCCCCGATTCCGATTACTTCACCCGGGAGCTCTTCTGGGGCTCCTTCTCCCGCACCATCCTCCTGCCCCAGGAAATTGACGTGGACATGGCCTCCGCAGGCGCTAAGGACGGTCTCCTGTCGATTATTCTCCCCAAGCTCGACAAGACGCGGCAGACCAAGCTCAAGGTCCGCGCGGCCTAACGAAGAACCGCCTTCGGGCGGTTTTTCGTTAGCGCACCTCGTCGTGAAGCGGCGGGAGCGTGCTTGCCCGCTCGACCGCAAACGATATCCGCCCGATCGTCTGGCCCTGCAGGGTCTCGACCGATACCCGCCATTTCCCAGGCTCGGGATTCTCCTTTATCGAATATCCGCGGTACCCCTCGGCCCGCCCTCCGGAGATCGGGAAGGCGACGTGCCCCTCCTCGACCCATTTCCCTGAGCGCTCATCGTACCGCTGCCAGTGGTGCACCACCGACGTCGAGAAGCGGATGGGTGCGAAGACCGCACCATAGGCGTAGATGGTGCCGCCTGGGGGCACATGCACCGTCTGCGGGAGGATGTTCCACCAAGGACGCTCCGCTTCCGCCTTGAGGACGTAGTCGCCGCCCTGGCGCGTGAGGCCGTGGTATATGCCGCCCTCCTTGAGCGCAAGCGGGAGCGGCGGCACGACGCCGGTCGCGTAGGAAGCGACGAGCGCGACCACGATGATCGCCGCAGAGGCGAGGATGGGCTTGATGCTCTCCGAGAGCCGCGCGGCACCCGTGCGGTAGAGCAGATACAGGAACCCGCCGAAGAGGACGATCGCTGCAATCGTACTGCCCGCGAAGACGAGGGGGCCGATCGAGCCGATGTAGATCGGGAGCGCGAAGATCGCGTAGGCGTAGAGCGCGAAGAAGAACAATACCGTCTGGAAAATGAGATGCTCGCGGTACTTGCGGAAGTACTCGTTCCCGATGAACACGAGCGCCAGCAGGATGAGGAACGGCCAGGAGACGGCGAGCACCGCGCTCTTCGTGTAGAAGATGAGGCAGCCGGAGAGGATGCCGCCGATCGCGTACTGCCCACCGAGCGTGAAGAGGACCGCGAGCCAGCGCATCCAGTTCTGCTGCTCTTCGTGCCGGCGTGCGAACAGGATGTGGCTCCCGAAGGTGCAGGTCGCGGCGATCGCGAGGTACGCAATGAAGAAAAGGTTCACGTACGAGACGTCGAGGAGCGTGAACGTGACGAGGTCCG
>DASPKG010000063.1:0-3718 GCA_035628215.1 Minisyncoccota bacterium | reverse complement strand
AGGAACTGGAACGGGGTCTCGTAGGTGAGCTCGGATTTGGGGACCGGATATTCCTGCTTGAGGTACCGGAGGATGCGGCCGAGGCGCTCCTTTCGCTCCGCAAACGTGCTCGCCATATCTAGACCTGCAGCGCGCGCAGGTCGGCGAGCACCTGCGCGGCATGCGCGTCGGGCTTCACGCCCTCGTACACCTTCGCGATCTTCCCTGCCGGATCGATGAGGAAGGAGGTACGGAAGATGCCGTCGTACTCGCGGCCCATGAACTTCTTCCGGCCCCAGACGCCGTATGCGTTCACGACCGTCCTGTCCTCGTCCGCCAAGAGCGGGAACGTGAGGCCGTACTTCTGCGCAAACTTCTTATGGCTCTTCACCGAGTCCGCCGAAACCCCGAGCACGACCGCGTCGAGCGCAGAGAAGTCGGGGTCCGCGTCCCGGATGGCGCAGGCCTCCTTGGTGCAGCCAGGGGTGTCGTCCTTGGGATAGAAATAGAGGAGGACGTACCGGCCGCGGTAGTCGGCCAGGGAATGCTTCCTCCCCTCCTGGTCCGGAAGGTCGAACTCCGGAGCTACCTCCCCTGCCGCGGGCATCATAGCTCGATATCGTCCGCACGCGGGAACGCGAAGCGGTACGCGATGATCGCGATCGCGCCGATGGCCGCGGACGAGAGCACGAGGATGACGAGCTTCCCGAAGACCGGGATCACCCCGATGACATAGAGCACGAACATGCCGAGCACCGCGAAGCGCCAGGACACCGATGAGCGCTTGAAGAGGCCGCGCGCGAGCGCCGCACCCGCGATGATGCCGGCATACAGATACCCGAGAATGAGGAGGAAGACGTACGCCAGGGCGAGCATGAGCGCGACCAGCGTCCCGACGAACGAAAGCAGAAGGAAGAGAATCAAAACCGGAGCCGCGACCACAATCGCAAACCCGAGGAGGGTATGCAGCACGAAACGCCTCGGGGAAGGAGCGAGCGTACGCTCCGTGACGCGCTCGGAGAGGCCTGGGAAAAGCCCGGCGAGGAGCCCAGCGGCGATGACCGCGGCGATCACGCTCGCGACGAAGAAGACGCCTGCGCCGGCGACCGCGAAGCGCTTCGCCTCCTCCACCGTCGGGAGGTAGGAAGAGCCGCCCGTGTACTCGACGCCCCCATCGATGATCGCGGAGGCCGGGATGCCCGCCTGCTGCGGGGTGTTGTATCGAAGCGTCCCATGGATGCGGGTACCCTCGGCAAGCATGAGCCGGTCTGATGCGGTCACCTCCACGTCCCCGAGGAATTCGCCCGCGAGGTACACCGCGCCGCCATACACGACGGCAGGACCGGTCGCCCCGCCCGTGATGCGCACGTTGCCGCCCGCGACCCGGGTCGAGGAGGCAGTGCCGGTGACTTCCACCGAGCCGCCCGCGAGCACGAGGTCCCCCGCGACGTCATCCTCGATGAGGATGCGTCCGCCCGCCGCGCGCACGTCTCCCTGCACGGGTCGCTTCACGTCGATGGTGCCGCCCGCGAGGAAGGCGTCGCCTGCGACCGGCGCCGCGATGGTGAGGGTCCCGCCCATGGAGAGGAGGTCGCCGCCGAGCGGGGCCGAGACGTTCACGTCGGTCCCAGCGAGGTACGCGTTATCCGAGATCGGCTCCGAGATGACGAGCGTCCGATCGGTCCGGACCGTCGAGGCGAGCGCCACGCCCGGAATGAGGAGAATGAGGGTCAAGAGGACTGCAGTTCCCTTCATACGGCCTCAGGATACCATAGGGGCCGCTTGCCGCCCCGGGGCGTGCTTCCGGAAGAGGACGAAGGAGAGGATGCAGATCAGGGCCGCGATGACGGCCGAGAAGACGCAATAAATGCAGAGCGCCTTGATGAGCACGAACTGGATGAAGAGGAAGCCAAGCGAGGCCACGAGCCCGAGTACTCCGAGAACGACTGCCGCCTGGTACAACGGATGATGGGTAGCGATAAAAAGCGCGGCGACGAGCGCAAACACGAGGCCGTAGAACGCGACGCCATAGAGCGCAAGCGGCAGGCCGAAGAGCTTGGAATACGGGCTCTGCGCCACGATATTGCAGCCATCGAGCGCCGCGCCGATATCGCAGACCAAGGCTGCCCCTTGGAAGGCCGAGAGCGTGAGGTACCAGGCATCGATGATACCGAGCGCGGCAAGGACGAGAAGCGCGAAGAGAAGCCCCGTACGGGTCGTCATCCACTCCATCCTACTCCCTCTCCCCTTCCCGGAGCAATTCATCGTATACTCATCCGTATATGGACGAGATGCCGCGAACGGAGGAAGAATGGGAACAGAAGCTCTCCCCCGAGGAATTCCGGGTGCTGCGGGAGCGCGAGACGGAGGCGCCCTTCTCGGGCGAGTACGTGAACAACCATGAAGCGGGAGAATACCGCTGCAAGGGATGCGGGAATCTCCTCTTCACCTCCGCGCAGAAGTTCGATTCCGGCACCGGCTGGCCCTCCTTCACGGACCCGGCGGTCGCAGAGAACGTGGGGACGCGCCCCGACGACTCATACGGCATGCGCCGCACCGAGGTGTACTGCAAGCAGTGCGGCGGGCACCTGGGCCACGTCTTCAACGACGGCCCGCCTGAAGCGGGCGGGAAGCGCTACTGCATCAACTCAGTCTGCCTGGCGTTCGAGCGCAGCGAACACTAAGAACACCCGAGCACGGTCGCGCCGTCGCTGCGCATTCCCACCTTCGTTTCCTCGAAGGCGAGTGCCACCCCGCTCTTCCCTTTTCGTACGGTTGCCTTGACCGCAAGCCCGCAGCGGACGTTCTGATCGAAGTACTGGTCGAAGACGAAGTTCCCGAGCGAGTAATACACGCGGGTGGTACCGATGTCCTCGACCGCCCCGATGACGTGCGGGTGCGAGCCGATGATAAGGTCTGCGCCGGCGGCAGCGAAATCTCCCGCGAGCTTCCGGACGCGTGGCAGCGGTTCGGCCTCGTACTCGGTGCCCCAGTGCGCGAGCACGACGGTCACGTCCGCGGTGCTTCCCGCGACCTCCTGCATGGCCCGGTCAGCGTCCCCGCCGACGAAATCGCTGTAGGCGACGAAGGCGACCGTGATGCCGTTCACCTCCTTTACGACGGGCTCGGTCGAGGCCCCGGTCGGGTCTCCCACATACGAGATATTCGCGGATGAGAGATAGGCCCGCGTCGAGCGCACGCCCTCCACGCCGAAGTCCTGGATATGGTTGTTGCCGATGGAGACGAGATCGAAGCCGGCATCATGGAGGAGCTTGGGAACCGCGGGCGAGAACGTGAAGCGCATGTTGGTCAGGTCCCCGACCTTCGTTCCCTGGGATTGCGAGAGGTTATCCGTTACCGGTCCCTCGAGGTTCCCGATGGTGAGATCTGCATCCTTGAGGAGCGGCGTGACCGAACCGAGCACGGCCTCCCCGCCGCTTCGCTCCATCACGGTGCGGATATGGCGGTCGAACATGAGGTCGCCGACGAAGAGGAGTCTTGCTTCGGTCTCGGGCGCGATCGCGGTCTTCGCACTCGAGACGAGCGTGCGGAAGATCACCGTCCTCGATTCAAGGAAGGAGAACATGGCGAAGAAGGCCGAGAGGAAGACGAGCGCGAAGAGGTACCGCTTCATACCCTGATGATACAGTAGGGATATGACGACGGAGGTGGCGATATTCGGCGGTGGCTGCTTCTGGTGCACCGAGGCGGTCTTCAAGATGCTCAAAGGCGTGGTAAC
>DASPKG010000062.1:0-6370 GCA_035628215.1 Minisyncoccota bacterium | reverse complement strand
AGGATCCCCGCGCCCTCTTCAAGGTGGGCGATACGGTCCGCGTGAAGGTCATCGAGGTGAAGGACGGCAAGGTATCGCTTTCGGTGAAGGCGCTCCGGGAGAACCCGTGGAAGATCGCTGCCGACAAGTACCAGAAGGGCCAGGAGGTGCAGGGCGTCGTGATCAAGTACAACAAGCACGGCGCGCTCGCCTCGATCGAGGAGGGCGTCGCGGGCCTGGTGCACATCTCGGAGTTCGCCTCGCCGCAGGAGCTGCGCGACACGCTCGAGCTCGGCAAGACCTACCCGTTCACCATCACGCTCTTCGAGCCGAAGGACCAGCGCATGACGCTCTCCTTCACCGGCAAGAAGAAATAAGGTGAAGCGGAAACTGCCCGGCTCATGCAGGGCAGTTTCGGTATATAAATGGGTGCCCCCGGCGAGTCTGGCCGGGGGCTACGGAGGGACGCGTGCAGGAAGTCGAACGCGGTCTTCCGCAGGAGCCCACGTATGCACCATCGTCTTGACCAAGCGGTCGTGACGGCGCTTCGCCTCGCGATAGGCCGCCTTCCAGAACCGCTTGTGCAGCTTCAGAATGAAGTGGAAGAGCCGATTGTGGGTCTGTACCTTCGGCCGCTTCGGGTCATGCTCCTTTACGACGATTGCGCCACTCGCACCGGTTTCCGGGTCCTTGTAGTAATGGACATCGGGCATGACGCGGACGAGCCACGGACGACCGAGGAAACTGCGCGTAAGGCACACGCCGAGTTCCTCTTTGACCGCACGCACCACTTCCGGGCGCCACTTGCGGAACGTCCAGATCCAGACGCCGGCGCGCCGCCACCGGAGCTTTTCGCTCATGGTGTTGGCGTACTGACGCTCAGATACGCGTCCGTCCGGCCATTCGATGCGCTCTTTGAGCACTTCGCGACTCATGAGGTCGGACCCGGGAAGGTCATCGCGACGACGCTCCCGGATGACGAGGAACGTCATCGTCCAGATGAAGCGGTGGATGTTCCCCTGCCCGTCATGCGCGAGGATGGAATCGTAATCGGTGTATTCCTCCCACAGTTCATCCACCCAGGGACCAAGCGGAGCGCCTGCATCCGTAAGCGCGCCATCAAGCTCCTCCCGGGTTTCAAACGGTACCGGAATGAATGACAAACCGTAAATATCCTTGAGCGCGAGAAGCAGCTCCTGAGGAGCGGTCTCAAACATGACGCATCTCCTCCGTTAAAGGACATCGGTGTCCGAGCGCACTATGCCCTACTTCATTCAGAGCTGCAACGCACGCTATGAAGACTTCATGCGTTGGTGTTCGCGACCAGGCACGCCCGTCCGAGGCTGCCCGTGACGAACAGTCGTGCGGCCTCTGCGGCGCGCGCGAGCGTCTTATTTAGGAGCGCCTCCTCCTTCGGCGAGAATCTCCCGAGGACGTGCGCTACCACCTCTTCCCCCGCTTCCGGCTTCCGGAGCTTTCCCGTGGGTGTTGCGGGTGAGATGCCTATTTTCATCTGCACGAAATCCTTGGTCTTCAGCGCCCGCATGACCGATTCGATGCCCTTATGCCCGCCCGAGCCCCGGCCGGGCATGGTCATCTTGATGGTCCCGAGCGGCATATCGAGCTCGTCGCGGATGACGAGGAGCTTCTTCGCGGCGGGCTTCGATTTGACGAGCGCTGCGGCCGCCTTCCCCGAGAGATTCATCTGGGTCTCGGGGAGCGCGATGAGAACCTTCTCGTCGCCAAGGGTGCCCTCGGCGACCAGTGCCTGCGCCGTCTTCTTTTCCTTAAATGCAAATCCTTCCTCCGCTGCGAGGAATTCCGCAACCATGCGTCCCGCGTTGTGGCGGGTCTTCGTGTATTCGGCGCCCGGGTTCCCGAGCCCTAGGAT
The DNA here is from genome assembly GCA_035628215.1 of Minisyncoccota bacterium. Lineage (GTDB taxonomy): Bacteria > Patescibacteriota > Minisyncoccia > Phycocordibacterales > Phycocordibacteraceae > C7867-001. The sequence continues at coordinate 4,500 of DASPKG010000062.1, read as the reverse complement.
GACGTAAGCCATCGGTTGATTGTATCAACGACCTCGTCCACGTGCTCGTCGAAGATATGGTTGGTCCAGCTCACCATGGAGTGCTCCCCGTTCGGGAAGCGCCGCGCCAGGGCGCGCTCGTCGCGCGGTCGCCCGACCGTATGGTCCTGCTCGGCCGAGATGACCAAGGTGGGCGCCGGGATCTGCGGGGCGTACGCCATGGCGTCGTACCGGAAGAAGTCCCTCCACCAGAGCGGGGAGAGGGCGAACTTCTTCCCCTCGATGCCGAGAATGAGGCGGTATCCGCGGACGTACCACAGGAGCGAGAGCGGCAGCCACTTCCACCACATGGTCTTCCAGGAGATCGCGGGCGCGATGAGGACGAGGCGCGCGACCTGGTCCGGATGCCGTGCGGCGTACCAGGCGGCGACCAGTCCCCCGAGCGAGTGCCCGACAAGAAGCATGGGGCCCGAGCGCCAGGGCGCGCTGTTGACGTACGCGAGCACGTCCTCGACGTCCTGCGTGTACTTCGTGGTCGTACTGCGGAAGAAATCGCCGTCGGGCGCCGTCACGCCGTTCGCTTCGTCAAAGCGCAGCACTGCGTATCCCTGGTCCGCGAGGAGCCGCGCGACGGCGAGCAGCAGCGGCTGGTTCCGCCACGCGCCGAGCCCGTGCAGGATGACCGCGGTGCCGACCGATGCCGCATCGGGACGGAAGAGGGTCGCGGGCATACGCTCTCCAGCGCGGTTCCGGAGCACGAGCTCTTCCGTTCTCATGCCCGCATGATAGCAAAGTGGATAACCTCGCAATCCGCGCGAGGGAGGAGTACGCTTGAGATGGGAGGACGCCATGGACCCACTGCTCTACAGCCTGGAGCATCCTGACGACGCGCGCGAAGCCGTCGAGGAGGCTCCCGAAGTGCCCGTAGCCGCGTAGTCGATCCACGCACATGCGAGAGCGCAGACGCACCAAGCCTCGGCTGCCGACTGTCGTCGCGCTCTTGGGAGGCCGCTGCTACGGAGCAGCGGCCTTTCCCTATTCCCGGAGAGTTGCATTACGAAAACGGAAGCATACAATACGCTCACATGAAGTTCCTCGGGACGGCGATGAAAGAGATCCTCACCTTCATCACGCTCGCAGTGATCATCGTCATCCCCATCCGCCTCTTCGTCGCGCAGCCGTTCGTCGTCGAGGGCGAGAGCATGCATCCCACCTTCGAGAGCGGCGACTATCTGATCGTCGACCAGCTCTCCTACCGCTTCGGGTCCCCGAAGCGCGGCGATCCGGTCGTTTTCCGCTACCCGAACGACCCCTCCGTCTTCTACATCAAGCGAGTGATCGGGCTGCCGGGCGAGACCGTGCATATCGATAAGGGGAAGACCTCGATCACGAAGCCCGACGGCACGAAGCTCGCGCTCAACGAGTCCTACGTCGTCGCGGAGGACGCCACCTACACCCTCGACTCAACCTTGGGCGAGGACGAGTACTTCGTTATGGGCGATAACCGCCCCCGGAGCTCCGACTCGCGCGTCTGGGGCCCGTTGCCGCGCGAGGACCTCATGGGCCGGGCCTTCATCCGGCTCCTGCCGCCCGCGACCGCAGGAGTGCTCCCCGGCGCCGTTACCGAACCGCAATGAGTACCGTAGCGCACCGCCCCGACGAGGTACTGAAGCGCGCGCACGCGATCGGCACGTATTACGGCTTCATTCCCCTCTCGTCGCTTGCGGCCGCAAAGCGCGGCGCGAAGAAGGAGGCGATGCCGGACGCGATCGCCCCTGAGGCGCTCGACCCGGTCGCCCGCGATGTCGCCGCGCTCTTGAAGCACGTCAGGGACGCGGGCATCGTCCCGTCTCTGGCCCAGCCGCTCTTTCTCTGGCACACCAATGCCGCGAGCGGCCGCCCCTCGCCGAAGCAGATCACCATCCAGTTCCATGTGCTCGGGGTCGAGCATGCGATCGCGGACGCAGTATTGATCCGCGCGGTGCGTGCGCTCGTGCAGGACCTCGCGAAGGGCGAGCCGGTGCTGCGATTGAATTCCATGGGGGACCGTGAGACGCGCGGAAGGTTCGCGCGCGAGCTCACCTCCTTCTTCCGGAAGCAGGGGGCGACCCTTCCTGCGGACTGCATGGCCTCCGCCCGCCAGGGCGACGTGTTCACGGCGGCCGAGCTCCTTGCCGCGTCCGAGGACGCGGACGAGCTCCCGTGCCCCACCGACCACCTCTCGGAGGCGAGCCGCAAGCACTTCGAGGGCGTCCTCGAATACCTCGAGGCGACCGACACGCCCTACGAGCTTGCGCCGGGGCTGCTCTCCCGCGGGACCTCCTGGAGCGAGACCTGCTTCGAGATACGGGGCGAGGAAGGCATCCGTGCCTGGGGCTCCCGCTACAACGATTTCGCGCGCCCCTTCTTCAAAACGCACCTGCCGTCGGTGGGCGCCGTGGTCCAGGTTGCGGTGGAGGGCAAGGAAGTGATCGCGCCCCTGAAGGACCGCAAGAGCCCGCGCTTCGTGTTCGTGCACATCGGCGACGAAGCCAAGCGCGAGTGCATGAAGATGGCGGACGAGTTCCGCAGGGCCCGCATCCCGATGACGCAGTCCATCGGCATCGCGTCCTTGACCGAGCAGATGCGGCATGTGGAGACTCTGAATCCGCCGTACCTCTTGATCATGGGCCGCAAGGAGGCCTTGGAGCGCTCCGTTATACTCCGGGAGCGCGCCACCCATACCGAGACCTTCATCCCGCTCGACCATCTGGTCGATATGCTCAAGCAGGTAGATTAGTTGAGCCCCGCCGAGGGTATTGACTTTTTACTAATTATGCGCTAAAGTATATTTCAGTTTCATTGCACCTGGCCTGACGGCCGCAAACAGGAATAAAGACATGCCACATCTGCAAAGTGCCAAGGCGGGCGTCGCCATCTCTCTGCTCGGCATGGGCGCCATCGCTTACGGCCTGACGATTGACAGCGCCATGATCGATCATCCTCTGCTGCTCCTGACCGCACCGGTCTTCGTGCTCTGCATGATGATGAGCCACTCGCTTCTCGGCATCAGGGATTTCCCGGCGCCGAGGAACTTCTTCGAAGGCGCTCAGTTCATGGTGGTCGGGATCGCCATCATCGTGCCAACCATGGTGGCCCTCGGCATGCTGATGCGCTGGCTGGACCACATGGATCCGGTGGTGTCCGGAGTCGCCATGTTCCGCTGGGCGGCGCGGGCCATGATCGTCATAGGTGGCATGGTGCTTCCTCTGGGCTTCGTGATCACCGCCGTCAACAGCGTGTTTGCGGTCACAGACCGCCGGTACCACGCCCCGGCCGCCTGACCGCTTCCTGATGAATTTCACCCCCCCCCTCGGCTTTCCGTCCCGAGGGGTTTGTGTTTCTAGACAGGATTTACCTACCTGTGCTATCCTTCCTCGTATGACTAACGCAGTACGCGTAGAGGTTCGCCGCGGCAAGAACGAGAGTTCGGCCTCGCTCATTCGCCGTTTCTCCCGCCGGGGCCAGGGCCTCGGGCTCGTTCGCGCGCTGCGCAAGCGCCGCTACTACAGCCGCTCGAAGTCCAAGAACGTGGAGCATGCCCGCGCCCTTATCCGCGGCGAGCGCATCACCGAATACAACGAGCTCGTGAAGCTCGGGAAGATAGACCCGGCGGCGCGCCGAACGAAGAAGCGCTAGCAGGAAGCCCCTCACGGGGCTTTACGCGTTATATACTCCCCGTAATGGATACTCGGAACTTCACCAGGAGCCGCGTTCCCTCCTTTCCGTACGAACGGGCCGCGAAGGCGGTGCTCCCGGGCTGGGATATCTCGCTCGTGTTTGCGGGAGAGACGCGCGCGAAGCAACTCAACAAGGCACTACGCGGTAAGGACTACGTCCCGAACGTGCTCTCGTACGAGAGCGGGAAGAAGTCGGGCGAGATCATCATCTGCCTCACCGAAGCCAAGCGGCAGGCACCGTCGCACGACATGAAGTACCCCGCATTCGTCGGCTACCTCTTTATCCACGGACTCTTTCATTTGGCCGGAGCGCGTCACGGAACTACAATGGAACGTAAGGAGCGGGCGCTACTGGCCCGTCTCATCAATATTCCTTTTACAAATGTCCCGACGCATCGCCACCGGCATTGATATCGGCACGCACCACACGAAGATCGTGGTGGTGGAAGAGGTGCGTACCAAGGAAGGTCCCCTGCTCCGGATCATCGGGACGGGGCTCTCAGAGACCCGGGGGCTGCGCCATGGGTACGTGGTGGACCCGGAGGACGCCGCAGCGAGCATCCGGGCGGCGCGGTCCCAGGCCGAGCACGTCGCCGGCGTACCCATCAAGAAGGGCTTCCTCGCGATCGGCGGGATCAGCCTCGACGAGGTCCGGGCGCAGGGCGAGACCGTTATCTCCCGGGCGGACCAGGAGATCACGGACCTGGACATCGAGAAGACGCGGGAGGCCGCGCGGCTCGCGGCCCAGCCGAATTTCCTGAATCGCACGGTGCTGCATGAGATACCGCTCGAATACCGGGTG
>DASPKG010000061.1:0-5837 GCA_035628215.1 Minisyncoccota bacterium | reverse complement strand
CGAAGGGCGTTTCGGCACGCGCCAGCGGGTGTTCTTCGCGGTCGCGGACCAGGTCGAAGGGCCGTATACGAGCCTTGGGCCGGTACTCCTCCCTCCCGGAGAAGGATGGGAATCCGGCGAGAACGGCCACGCGAGCGCGTGGGTCAAGGACGACGAGCTCTACCTTTTCTATCAGGCCCGCAGCAAGGAGGTCGAGCATGCGCAGGCCAACGACTGGCGGTACGGCATCGCCGTGTATCGGATCGCAGATATTGTGGGCACTTCTCGCTAGGTGAAGTTCGCAAAGAATTCCTTGAGGATGCGTGCGGCGTCCTCACGTGACTGATACTCATAGATCCTGAGGTCCGGATTCCCAGCCACCATGGCAGAGAGCCGCTTCCCTTCCTGCGGACGAAAGAGGCAGAGGATAGGTTTGCCAAGCGCGACGGCCTGGCCAAGCTCGTACCCGACCCCGAGGCTCGGCGTGCTTACCTCGGCAACGATCGCATCCGCTTCGCGGACCCACGCCATATCCCGTGCGAATATCTCCTCGTTGGTAATGTGGGTTTCGCCGCCGTCCGTAAGCGATAGGTGCCCGATATGCTCGGTGAGCACCGTACCGTATGCACCTACTTCCGCTATGATTTCCTCGTAGAGTTTCTGATCATCACGGCCGCCCCGTATCGAACCAGCGAAGTATATTTTCATATTAAGAGACGAGGCTATCGATAATTATAAGGACCTCGGCGTGTATGTCCTCGCGGGTGCGCATGCCCCCGTTCTCCGCGCAGTCGATGATGTGCCAATTCGCCTCGCGTGAGGCGAGCCAGTTCGCGGTCTCATGGCTGCGCTCGAGGTACCGCCGGTCCTCCTCGACCATGTCGCGCGCCGCTTCCCCGAGCGCCGCGTTCTTCTGCGCGCGCTTCTCTGTTAAGAGCGCGAGGCTCGTCTCCACCGGCACCTTGAGGTAGATGATGGCGTCCGGGCGCGGGATGCCGAGCACCTCATGCTCCATCTGCTCGAGCCAGAGCAGGAACGCTTCGCGCTCCGCCTCGTCCTCGATCTTCCCGCCCTGATGGATCTGGTTCGAGCTCGCGAACCGGTCCGCAAGCACCACCTTCCCGGCTGAAAGCGCCTCCTTGATGGAAGGCGTGCTCTCGAGGCGATCGAGCGCATACAAAGGCGAGGCGATCTTCGGGTCCAGGTGGAGGAAATCCCCGTGCTTCCCTGCGAGGCACTCCCCGACGAGAGCCCCGAAGAGGTTCCGGTCATAGGCCGGGAAGTCCAGCTTCACGCTCTCGATGCCCTTCTCCGCAAGCGCCTGGTTCAAGAGCTCGGTCTGGGTCGCCTTCCCCGACCCGTCGTTGCCGTCGAGCACAATGAACACCCCCTTTTTCATGAGCCTAGTATACTGGGGCGGATGGAACGAGCCTATTTGGATACCCTCAAGCAGATCATGGAGACCGGTACGGACCGGGAAGACCGGACCGGGACCGGGACGCGCGCCATCTTCGGCGTGCAGATGCGCTTTAACATGGCCGACGGCTTCCCCGCGGTCACGACCAAGAAGCTCGCGTTCAAGGCAGTGAAGAGCGAGCTTCTGTGGTTCCTCGAAGGGAGCAACGACGATAATCGCCTCAAGGAACTGAACGGCACCGAAAAGACCATCTGGACCGATAACGCCGAGGCGGACTATTGGAAGCCGCACGCGAAATTCCCCGGCGATCTCGGGCAGATATACGGCGTGCAGTGGCGCAGCTGGCGCACCGCTGACGGGCAGACGGTAGACCAGATCGCGAACGTCATCACCAAGATCAAGAACAGCAAGGAATCGTTCAAGCGCCGCCTCATCGTCACCGCTTGGCACCCGGGCGAGCTCGACTACGACGAGCAGCAGCCGCCCGCGGCCGCGTTGTGCCCCTGCCACATCCTCTTCCAGTTCTTCGTCGCCGACGGGAAGCTCTCGCTCCAGATGTATCAAAGGAGCGGCGATATGTTCCTCGGCGTCCCGTTCAACATCGCATCGTACTCGCTCTTGCTGCACATGGTCGCGCAGGCCACCGATCTCGTGCCGCACGAGTTCGTGCACGTCATCGGCGATGCGCATATCTATAAAAATCATTTCGATGCGGTGAAGGAGCAGCTCTCCCGGGAACCCCTCGCCTTCCCCAAGCTCTGGCTTAACCCCGAGATCAAGGACCTGTTCACATTCACCATGGACGACATCAAGCTCGAGGGCTATGAATCGCACGCTCCCATAAAAGCCGCAATGGCCGTATAATCCCCTGACCATGGCGCTGTCCGACCGACGCATCCTCGAGGAGATGAAGAAGGGCGATATCGTGATCTCCCCGTTCAGCGAGGAGCAGCTCGCGACCTCAAGCTACGACGTGACGCTCGGCGAATGGTTCTACCGCGAGCAGCCGACCAAGTACAACCACGCGCTTTACAACATCTGGAGCCGCGAGCACATGGAGCACGTCTGGGGCGCGGACAAGGTGGAGCGCGCGGTGCTTGCCTCGGAGGCCTTCAAGAAATACAACTTCGAGTACGACGGCATCCGCCCCGACGACAAGGTGATCGTGCTGCGGCCCGGGGAGACCATCCTCGCGCACACGAACGAATTCATCGGCGGCAAGGACCACATCACCACCATGATGAAGGCCCGCAGCTCCATGGGCCGCAACTTCATCGAGGTCTGCAAGTGCGCAGGCTGGGGAGACGTGGGGTACGTGAACCGCTGGACCATGGAGATCACGAACAACTCCAAGAACTACATCATCCCGCTCGTCGTCGGCCGCCGCATCGCGCAGATCATCTTCTTCGAGACCGGTCCCATCCTCGAGCGCGACTACACGAAGAGCGGGAAGTACGCCTCCTCCACGAACCTCGCGGAACTAAAGCGCAACTGGAAGCCCGAGAGCATGCTGCCGCGCCTCTGGGCGGACAAGGACATCAAACGGGTGCAGCCGTGGCACAAGAACAAACCAAAGAAGAAATAGGCGCGCTTCTGGCGCGCTTTCCTGTCTGCATTACTTACGTGCCTGTTGGGACGGAAGTGGACTTCTATACCTTCTGCACTATTCCGGAAACGACGACCATATATGAAATTAAGCCCGACACCTCGCTTGATCCGAGAGAAGTCGTCGCGCATGCGATAGAGACTGTACAGGGACGGATAGCGGCCATCCTCATTCCTGGACGAAGATTCGACGCAAGCGGTACCAGGCATGGTAAGGGTGCCGGGTGGTACGACCGCTTTCTTGCGCAGGTTCCCGCTTCCTGGACCCGCATCGGGTTCTGTTTTGATGATCAGTTCTCCGATGAACCACTCGTCCGAGAGTCATGGGATGAGCCCATGGACTATGTGGTGGTTGTCCCGAGAGACGGCAGAGATCCGGTGCTTTATACGACGGGCGCCCGTAACTGATATGCTCTATCTATGCAGGATATAAGCCTCGTCGTCGCGCTCGGCCACAACAATGTCATCGGAAAGGACAACGGCCTCCTCTGGCATCTGCCGGACGACCTCAAGCGCTTCAAGATGCTCACGCTCGGCCATCCCGTGATTATGGGGCGCAAGACCTGGGAATCGCTTCCCGAACGGGTCCGCCCGCTTCCCGGCCGCACGAATATCGTCGTGACTCGTGATGAGAACTACCGTGCCGACGGCGCACTCGTCGCCCGTTCAATTGAGGATGCGTTTGAATTGGCGAAAGCATCACCGGGTTCCGAGGAGATCTGCGTCATCGGCGGGGGTGAGATTTACCGCTTGGCCCTCCCCCACGCTACCCGCCTTTATCTCACCCTCGTTGATGACCCCACGCCAGGCACAGTCACGTTCCCCGACTACGCTGAATTTACGAAAGAAGTGGAGCGCGAAGAACACTCGGAGAGTGGTATAAACTACACCTGGCTTAGGCTTGATCGAGAGCTTCCGTAAGCTTACGTACCAAGTCTTCAGGATCCGAGTATTCAATGACCGTGTCAGTTACGAGCGGAATCGAGCTTGAGATGCGAGCTCCCTGTTCGTGAATGCATATCACACGCTTACTGAACGCATCCGCCCATCCCAGCTCAATGCCAGCGCCCGTTGAGGGTACAGATGCATCAAAGATAAGTAGATCGATTCCCTTAATGACATCCTTAGTAATCACCTCTACCCCCTGTTCCTGAGGGAATATGAACTCATGTACCTCATTAAGTGCTGAGTTACGGAGCGGTTCGTAAACCTTGCTCTTGAAATCGAAGTTACTCGCATGTGCGATGAATATTTTCATATGATTATATTTAGCGCCTGAGTTGCCGCAAAATGTACTCATACATCGCCACGAGCGCCTGATCGCCGTTGTCCCGCACGAAATAGCTGAAGCCTGGGTGCGTGTTCAGCTCGATGACATGGAGTTCCCCTGCCTCATCCTCGATCAGGTCGATACCGCCGAACTCAAGGTCGAGAACCGGGAAGATGCCATCAACGGCCCCCTGTATCCGTCCCGTTACCACCGCATCTTCCACCGGCACGGCGCGTGCACCCTCGTAGTGGAAAGGACTCAGGTTGCCGGTGAACGTCGCATCCGAGAGATCCTTCTCATACACGAGCACTACTTCACCTTTGAACACAACGGTCCGGTATTCGCGCGTCGGCGGCACGTACTCTTGCGCAAGCGCGACATAGTCTGAGGACGGGAGCTTATGGTTGAAAATCGTCTCGATCGCCGCGAGCACTTCGGAACGGTCCTCGCAGAGATACACATTTCTCCCCTTGAGCCCTGAGTTCATCTTCACGATCACCGGCAACGAGAACTCCTGCACGATCGCGTCCGCGATCGCTTCATAGCTCTGCTCCACAACGTACCCCTGATACTGCGGATCCTCGGGATACGGATCGAAGTACCCCTTCGTGCGTGGAGTACGCACCGCATCCTTGAGGAGCCGGTAGGAGAAGGCCTTATCCCTGCAGATCTTATCGATCGCGCCGTTATTGAAGGGCGCCGATGCGTTCACGAAATATTTGATCGGATCGAGCCCGACCGCAACGAAATTGCCGTATGCATCATGCGTCTTATACAGGATGCCGAGCGCGTCGCAGGCCTTGCGCACGCAGCGCGTGTTCGGATGTGACTGGAGATCGGACATAGGGAGACTGTAAAGGAGAACGACCCCGCTGACTACTGCCGGCGGGGTCGTTCTGATACGAGAAACTAGCTACCGATCTTTACGCCCATCGATCGCGCCGTGCCCTCCACCGTCTTCTCGGCAGCCTCAACCGAGCCTGCGGAAAGGTCCGGGAGCTTGGTTTCCGCGATCTCCCTGATCTGCGCGCGCGAAAGCGTGCCCACGGACGCAAGCGGCGCCTTGCCGGAGCCCTTCTCGACGCCGAGCGCCTTGAGGATGAGGCGGGACATCGGGGAGACCTTGTAGACCAAGGAGAAGGTACGGTCGTCATAGACGGTCATCTCGACCGGCACGATGGTCCCCATGCGGTCCTTGGTCGCCTCGTTGAACTTGTTCACGAAATCGCCGATGTTCACGCCCGCAGGACCAAGCACGGTACCCACCGGCGGCGCCGGCGTCGCCTTCCCTGCCGGGATCTGGAGTTTGATCTTCTTAACTACTTTTGCCATATGTCGCTATAACCTACCTTAGAGTTTGCGCACCTGCAAGAAATCGAGCTCGACGGGAGTCTCGCGGCCGAACATGGCGACCATGACCTTCACCTTGCCGCGCTCCTCGTCGATCTCGCCCACCTTGCCCTCGAGGTCCTTGAAGGGCCCGTCAGCGATGACGACCGGGTCGTCCTTCACGAGGTCGATGCGGTGCTTCGGCGCGTCGGCCTTCATGCGCTTCATGAGGATGGC
>DASPKG010000060.1:0-4701 GCA_035628215.1 Minisyncoccota bacterium | reverse complement strand
TACGCTCCCCGAGGGCGCGCTCGTGATTGCTGACGCGGTCTCGGACGAGGCGCTCGACATCGCGGGCGTTAAGGGAGGGGCAGCAAGCGCGATCACGGAAGCCTCGACCGACCTCTACGTCTCCGTCTGCAACTTCGATGGTCCCCGCATCCGTAAGACCGCGCAGGCCTTGAACCTCTTCACCGATGCTTCGACCCGCTTCCAGAACAAGCTCGCGCCTGCGCTTGCCGCCTACGGCATGCGCGACATCCTCGCGCTCATCGAGGACGTCGCGGGCGGGGAGTGTATCGGCGTCGCTGACGTGTATCCTTCGCCTGAGGAGCCGAACGCCGTCACGGTCCCGCTCGGGAAGGTGAACGGCCTCCTCGGCTCCGCGTATTCAATGGAGGAGGTGGCGGGTGCCTTCGAACGCCTCGGCTTTGCATATACGACGACCGAGGATACCTTCACGGTGCTCCCTGGCTTCGAGCGACGCGACCTCGTCATCCCGGAGGACCTCGTCGAGGAGGCAGGGCGCATCCTCGGCTATGAGGCGATTCCTTCGATCGAGCTCCCGCTCCAGAAGACCGCTCCCGACCAGCGCCGGTACCGGGGCATCGAGCGGCTGAAGGACTTCCTCATCGAGCGGGGATATTCCGAGGTCTCCACCCAAAGTTTCGCGAAGGAAGGGGAGATCGAGCTCGCCAATCCCTTGCAGTCGGACCGGCCGTGGCTCCGGCCCTCGCTCCTGCCGAACCTGGAGGAGGCGCTTCATCGTGCTGCCCAGCTGGCCCCGCGGCTCGTCGGCCCGGACGCCGATATCCGCCTCTTCGAGATCGGGAACGTCTTCACCGCGGACGGGGAATTCCTCGTGCTTTCGCTCGGGGCCCGCGCGCTCTCCGGGAAGCTCTCCCCGGACCTCGTGAAGGACCATGTGGCCGCGCTCGAGCAGGAGCTCTTCCTCGAGCCTGCGAAGGCCCGCTACTCGCTCGACGCGTCCATGGTGGAGATCAACCTCGCGGACGTGAATCTCGAGAAGCTCGGCGAGGAATACGCGCCGGTCGAAGTGCGGCTCGGCGCATACCGGCCGTTCAGCCCGTATCCCTTCGCGCTCCGGGACATCGCGGTATGGACGCCCGAGGGAACGGAGGAATCCGCCGTCGCGAACCTCATCCTCAGTAACGCCGGCGAGCTCCTCGTCCGCCTCGATCGCTTCGACGAGTTCACGAAGGATGGCCGCACCTCCTACGCCTTCCGGCTCGTCTTCGAGTCCATGGAGCGGACGCTCTCGGACGCCGACCTCGATCCGGCCATGCAGCGCATCACGGATGCGCTCAATGCCGCCGATGGGTTCTCGGTGCGGTAGACGCGCTTTACTTCTTTTTTCATGAGGGTATCCTGAACGCGGGGGTGCGGCACGCCCTGTGTTTTTCTTGGAGAGCCACACCATGTTTTTGTTCGTCGATAGCCAAGGGGGCGTCGACTTTTCGAGACACGAGTACGTCGACCATTGGGAAGACAAAATGTACGCCGTCAATCGGCAGATCAGGTCCCACTGGTCGAAGCGTCAGCACCAGCCGACGGTCGTCGTCCTGCTCGTCGATGCGCGCCACCGCGTGCTCATCGTGAAGGACGGTACCTGGCACCTGCCTGAGTATCCGCTTACGGAAGGCGAGGACTTCCTCGCCCGCGCCTATCGCGGCATGCAGGAGCAGGCCGGGCTCGCACCGTACGCGCTCTACCCGCTTCACCCGGTGCTCCTGCCCGAGCTCCCCGTGATCACTCGAGCCGGCAACGAACCGGACGAGCAGGGCTATCGCGGGCGCGCGTACTGCGCCGTCGCGCTCCAGCTCGACGAGATCCCGGACGCGTTCGCGCTCCGGGGGGACCACGGCAACGGACCGCCGCTCGAGGGTCGCTGGCTGTCGCCGGATCGCGCGGCCGCCCAGCTCATCCCCTGCGCCGGCGACACCATCGAGCGGTTCACGCAGGTCGATCGGCCCGCGCTGCGCGCGCTCGCCGACCTCATCCTCGCGCACCGGCTGCAACGTCCGCCGGAGTCACGGTCTTTCACCTCAACGTAGCGCGCACCACGTGTCGCGCTCGCGCCGCCCTCCCCGGGCGGCGTCGTTTTTTATAGCGAGAAGCGTATACTGCCGGCATGAGTCCCCGGACCATCCTCATGCTCGGGCGCCCCGGCTCCGGCAAGAGCACGCAGTTCGAGCTCCTGAAGCAGGCGCTGCCTTCGGCGCACTTCCTCTCCTTCGGCACCCTCGTCCGCGCGTTCATGCAGCAGGACCATGAAGCAGGGAGGCGCGCCCGCGCGCTCCTTGAAGCGGGAAAGATGCTGCCGAAGTTCCTCAGCACCGCGGTATGGGCGCCGTACCTGTTCGCGCACCTCTTGCCGGACCAGGACCTCGTCATCGAAGGGGCGCCGCGCCAGCCCTTTGAGGCCGAGTCCCTCGATTCCTTCCTCGAATTCTACGGACGGGAGGAGGTCATCGTCATCAACCTCGAGGTCCCGGCGGAGGTAGCGATCGCGCGACTCGTCGAGCGCGGGAATGCGGAAGGACGCGCGGACGATGCCGCGCTCGAAAGCATCACGAGCCGCCAGACGTGGTACGAGGAGGAGACCGTGCCGGTCATCGAGGGCATGCGCGCCGCGGCCCGCTACCGCGTCCTCGATATCGATGGGACGCAGACCATCGAGGACATCGCTCGAGCGATCACGCGGGCAGTAACGTCTTCAGGCGCTCCGTAAGCTCATCGAGCGTCACGAGCGCATCGAAGCCCTCGTCCGCGGTCGGCGGCTGCTTCGCGAGCTTCGCGTGCATCTGCTCGAGCACGTCCTCGGGCACCACGCGCTCCCGCGCGGCATTGCGCTTTCGCGCTACCCCAAGCGGTACGAGGCAGAGGACGCCCACGATGGGGGAGGCGCCCGCTTCGCGAAGGAGCTCGATCATCTCCCTGCGTTTCCAGGCCTCGACGAAGGTGGAGTCGAGCACGACGCCCTGGCCTGCCGCAAGCGCCGCGAGCGTGCGGCGGTTCGCCTCCTCCCATACCCGGCGGTTGGCGGACTGGTCGGTCGCATCCCCGAGGAGCTCCGCGCGGATATCGTCGCGATTCACGTACGCGAGGCCGTAGTCCTCCGCGAGCGGCTTCAGAACCGTCGTCTTGCCGGAACCCGGGATGCCGATCGCCATGAGCGCGGGCTTCATCGGGCGAAGTGTACCGCGTTGACCATGAGCCGCCAATTAGGTACGGTCTACTCGGAAGTCGGGCACGAGCGAAGAAAGGAAGGCCATGGCCGAGCCCATGCTGACCGCGCTCTTCGGGCGGCACCCGGAGACCGTGGCGAACGTCGACGATGCCAACTATGGGAATCAAACCCCGCTGACCCCGAAAGGAGAGCGACAGGCGGAACACCTCCGCCGCTGGGTGAAGGAGAACCGGATCGAGTACATCTTCCACGGCCCGCAGGACCGCTGCAAGAAGGTGTTCGAGGGCTATGATCTGGGCATCCCGCTTGAGGAGAACCCCGCGTTCCTCGAGCGCAGGCGGCCGAGCCACACCATCGGCAGGAAGAACGACGAGGTGGCCGAGGACCTCGCCGCGATGGTCGAGCACTACGGCGTCGGACCGGCGCGATGGGACGAGGAAGTCTACTTCGAGTCCGTGGACATGGTCGAGCTGGGCCTGAGGCGCATCCTCTACGTCCATGAGACGCTCGGGCATCGGCGGTTCTTCTGCCTGACCTCGGGGCTCCGGGCCCGCATGTTCGCGCTCCGGGCCATCCATGGCGGCCTTGACCCCGAATACTTCAAGCAGGCCTATGACTTCACCGGCGTCTACAACGCCGGGATCATGGAGCTCTCGTACGGCCCGGTGTTCCGGAAGCCCGACCAGTTCAACTGGCGGTTCGAGTTCGCCTCGAACCACTACCTACCGGAGGAACTCCGGTGACCCCTGCCGCGGCGGGGGTCAGCTTTTATATACGAAAAGATGGGCCGCCCGCCGGGCGACCCATCGTTGCCGTCACCGGCACTCGAGGATGAGCGGCCGGTGGTCCGAGACCTCGGGCTCGGCCGGCACCTCAAACGAGAGCACCTCGACGTTCGGGGACACGAGCATGTAGTCGGCGACCCGCTGGGGCTTCTTATAGAAGCTCGTGCGGGTATCGTTGATGCCGTGCTCGACGATGAGGTTGCGCAGCCCGAACTCGTCGGCGAGCGCGCGGAACGTCTCGCTCTCCGGCAGCAGGTTGAAGTCCCCGCAGAGCACCAGCTTATCCTCCCGATGCACGGTCCGGCGGAGGAAGGCGCAGAGCCTCTCCTGCTGGATCTTCCGTTCCGGCGAGTCCATCTTCCCGGCGCGCAGCCACAGCCCGTGCAGGTGGCAGACCACGAAGGTGCTGCCGTCCGCTCCGAGGAGCCGCACCGCCTGCACGTTGCGCGGCAGGGGGCCGTTCTGGCGGCGCTCGGCGTATCCGCCGGGCGGCGCCTTCTTGTATTCGCCGAAGATGAAGTCGTGGTAGAACTCGAAGAACGGAAGCGATCGGTGGTAGAAGAGCGCGAGGCCGTACTCGCAGGGCTCCGCGGTCGTCTGGCTGTCGTTGATGAAGCTCTCCGCGAATCCGCAGAACCGGCCGTCGTACCCCAAGAACTGCCGGCGCAGTTCGGTGAACAGGTTCAGCCGCCGCTGCCGCCCTTCGTCGTCGAGGAC
>DASPKG010000059.1:0-4282 GCA_035628215.1 Minisyncoccota bacterium | reverse complement strand
CTGGGCACCGGAACTGCATAAGGTAGGAGGCGGGTACCGGGTGTATTTCGTTGCTCGGCATAAAGATACCCAGGAATTGTGCATTGGCGTCGCGTCATCGGATAAGCCAGCCGGCCCGTTCCAGGCAGCACAAGCGCCGCTCCTGCGAGGCAACAAGATAGATCCCCATGTCTTTGTGGAGGAAACAGGGGAATCGTATTTGTATTGGAAGGAGGATAACAATGATTTTTGGAGAGACACATTAACGGAACTTCTGTTCGAACATCCAGAATTCATCCCGATACTCTTCCCTTCTCAAAGGCATCAGAAGGGAGTATCCCTGGCAATTACCCTATGGCCGTGGATGAAGCGGCACAATCGCGCAGAGCATTTCTTCCAGACGTTTCTCATCGAAGCGGTAACGCGGGATTTCTACGCATTTGAGCAACGGTTGCGTAGATTGCTCCAGGAATCGGAAGCAGTGACGGGAATGGTGAATCGCATACTCACTGAGCTAAAGACCCCCTTCTTCGTTCAGCAGCTAAGCGGAGACGGATTCTCGTTGATCGGAGAGAAGATCAAGGTGCTTGAGAATGATCAGTCGTGGGAAGCGCATGTTATTGAGGGGATGTGGGTGACAAAGAGGAATAGAACGTACTACATGTTTTATGCGGGCAATAATTTTGCAACGAGCGACTATGCTATCGGTATTGCATCGAGCGAGTCCCCGCTCGGACCGTTCAAGAAGAAAAAGGAGCCATTCTTGGGCAGTACCGCTAAATGGCTTGCTCCCGGACATCCGTCTGTGGCAGTGGGTCCAGATGGCAAAGATAGGCTGTTCCTCCATGCCTACTTCCCTGATCAGGTGGGGTACCGTCAATTTAGGGCCATGCTTGCAGTCAAGCTCTCCTTTAAAGGTGAATGGCCGGAAATTGAGGGTATAGAGGAGATCAAGCTGCCTGAGCAATTGTAGAAAGCGTTCAGGGAGCAGCGTCGCTCATCCTATCTGCGCCGTACAGGGTCGCGATCTCCTTAACGGCTTCACGGCCATACTTGCCCTCTATGACGGCGATTCTATCGAAGAAGGGGATGAGCGCGGGATTATCCGTTACGACTTCGGGTCCGTTGAACATGCGCTGGAAGACCGGCACCCGATCCGCAGGCTTCTCGATCGCGCCGAGATCGTTGACGATGCCGCGCAATGCGACATTTGCCTCCACGAGAACGGGATCGGGCCCAGCCTCGCCCTTCGACGCCGCGTCGTTATCATTTGCCTCGACTGGATTCGCGCGGGTTTTCAGCTCCTCCTTCGGCGCGCGATTGAATGCATTGAATGAATTCATGGGGTTAGGGTTATATGGTGAATAATAACGCAGGCTCATCCCTTCTTCGGTGCCTTGGTGCCTCTTGCGAGCACGGCCCGCACGGAAGGGCTGATCGCCTTATCCTTGCGGTGGATGCAGCCGATCCAGCAGCAGGGACGGCGCTTTCCCTCCTTGAGTTCCTCGATCAGCCTCTTGATATGGTTCTTCCTCGTCTCGTCCTTCTTGACGGAAGTAACCCAGCAGATCCATTCGTTGCGGGCGAGCGGCGTGAGATCCTCCCATGCGGTACGCGCAGCCCGGTCAGTGGTGAGCGTCTTGCGTAGATCGGCGGGCAGGGCATGTACCGTTCCGGCAGATATCGACTCCGTGGTCATACGCGAATGGTACCTCATTACCGCAACGAGGTAGATTTGGCGGTCAGCTCAGGCTCGCTCGCCGGAACAGCAATCCCGATCCGACCCAAAGCGCGATGAAGAGCGCATTCACCCCGAGCACCTACAGCACCTCGACGGTGATCGCCGGCTGCCAGATGGTAAGCGCGATGAACGGGACTGCCGTCTGCGCGGCTGCAGCTACAAACAGCGTACGCGACATACCGCGTGCCTTGAAATTCGCAAGGATGGCGCCAAGGAGGAGAACGATGAGTACGCCGAGATACAGCGTATTGGCGGGATTATCCTCGCTCCCGATGATGCCGACGGCGAGGTTTACCCAGATGAGGAAGAGGGCGGTCGCCACCATGAGGCCGGTGGCTATCCGATAGGCGGTCGTCGCGCCTCTGCGGGAGATGAGCTCATACGCAAGGCCGGTACCGAAGAGGAGCACGCCCGCGATGATGAAGTCGAAAGGGCTCCAGGCCATCCCCTCGATGAACTGCATGCTGATCAGAGGAATGAGGAGGAGTAGCGCGGTCACGAGCACGAGGCGGATGAGGTTTTTGATGGCCATAGTGAATAGGATAACTCGCTCGGGCATCCCCAGGTTCCTTGATCGTATACTTCAGGTATGACCCGTGGGCGCACCATCGCAATCTGCAGGGAGCTCCTTGCCGCCTACCAATCCGGCAAGCTCGGGCAGACCGTGATGCCCGAGGATTCAAATCCTGGTTTCGATACATCCGAGCCAGAGGCACGCCTGAGCTACTTCACGCTTCCTATGGCGCTCAACTACCAGCGGGACAGCTATAGGCTCTGGGAGGGCGCGCTCAAGACGTACCAGGATCCCGAGACACAGTTCGTCTTCAGTGTCGCAGAGCTCTCGACGCGCTCGGAGGACGATGTGCGGGCAGCGCTCATGAAATACAAGGTCGCGCTCCAGCCCAACAAGCATGTGCAGACCTGGCGCACGATCGCGCGGACCGTGCACGAGCGGTGGGGATCGTTCGCGGGGCTGATGGCGGCGAGCGATCATGATTTCCTGAAGCTCAGGCAGCTGGTGCAGGTCGAGCATAAGAAGGAGTTTCCCTATCTCTCCGGCCCCAAGATCTTCAATTACTGGGCGTTCATTCTGAGCACATATGGCGGCGTGGCGCTGGCGAATCGTAGCTTCATCGATATCGCGCCGGATACGCATATCACGCAGTGCTCGGTCCGCTTGGAGGTCATTACCGCGGAGGAGGCGATCACGCTTTCGCGGGATGAGCTCTCCGAACGCTGGCGCGCATTACTTGCGGGCTCAGGCATCGATCCCATCGATATGCATCCGCCGCTCTGGTTCTGGAGCCGGAACGGATTCCTGTTTGAGGAAAGGTAGCTATACTTGGGCCATGGAGAAGCGCTACAAGATCGTCGTCTACGTCCCGGAGTCCCATGCCGAGCGGCTTCGCGAGGCGATGGGGAACGCGGGCGCCGGCCGGATCGGCAACTACTCGCACTGCACCTTCACGGTGAAAGGTACGGGCCGTTTCAGGCCCGAGGAAGGCGCGGACCCGGCCGTGGGAGAGATCGGGAAGCTCGAGGAAACCGAGGAGGAGCGAATCGAAACGGTCTGCACGGGCGATGCGCTCCAGGGAGTGCTGCAAGCGATCCGCGATGTGCATCCGTACGAGGAGCCGGCCACGGACGTGTATCCCATCGAGATTATATGAATACCGAGGAACTCAAGAAGAAGCTTACAGGAGAGGGTTTCGTGCATATCTACGAATGGGAGGATGCGCCCGGCACCGAATACCCTGCGCATGCGCATCAGGGAGCAGTCTCAATGTACATACTCGCTGGTGGACTCACGTTTTCGTTCTTAGATGCCGAGATAACGCTCACGACCGGCGACCGCTTCGACGTGCCGATCGGGAAGGAGCATACGGCGAAGGTCGGGCCTGAAGGGTGCACCTTCCTCGTCGGGGAGATGATCGAGGGCGATTCGTAGGCATGCTCTAATACTTCCATGGAAGAGCAAAAGCGACGGATCCTCGAATTCCTCAAGGCACACCGCCTTACGGTCATCGCGACGGTGGACACCGAACACAACCGCCCCGAAGCGGCCGTCATCGCGTTTGCCGAGAAGGAGAGCCTCGATCTCATCTTCGGGACCTCGAACAAGACCCGGAAATACCGGAATATCCAGAACAACCCAGAGGTCTCGTTCGTCATCGGCTGGAGCGATGAGCTCGGCACCGTTCAGTACGAAGGAATCGCCACCGAGCTATCGGGCGACGAGGCCATCGAACACGGCACGATACTCGCGGACAAGAACGAGAACGCCCGCATCTTCCTCTCGAAGGCGGACCAGCGGTATTTCCTGGTGAAGCCATCCTGGATACGGATGGTGGACAAGAGCGTATTTCCGGAAGAGCGGTTCGAGCTTGGTCCGGGCGAGCTCTAGATATCTTTCCCGTTGAACTCTGTGACCTCGAGCGTCGTGACATCGACGCCATCAAGGCACCGCACGTTGATCATCATCTTCGGGAACGCGTCGCCCTCGGCATAGGATTGGGTGCCGCAGGTCCTACAGAACCAGTGCTTGATGGCCTTCTTGCCGAA
>DASPKG010000058.1:0-4303 GCA_035628215.1 Minisyncoccota bacterium | reverse complement strand
CCAGGGCCGCGGGGGCTCGGGCATCAAGACCGCGGAGGTGACCGCGAAGACCGGGGAGATCATCGGGGCGAAGGTCCTGATCGGCGAGGAGGACGAGGCAGAGGAGATCGTGGTCATCTCGAAGAAGGGCCAGGTCATCCGGGTGACGTCCGCGGAGATCCCGACCTTGGGGCGCGCCACCCAGGGCGTGCGCATCATGAAGATGCGGGAGGGAGATTCGATCGCGTCGATGGTGGCGCTCTAATCCACTCGATCCAGGCGGAGCGCGTCCCTTCGGGCGCGCTCTTCTTTCTATTATTTGTTGATTGGTCCATCGCACGCGTACCCCCATGCTATTTTTAAGGCATGCACTTTTCCGACCCGAAGGCGAACGTACTGCAGATCGGGCTGAAAGAAGGGATGAAGGTCGGCGACCTCGGCACGGGCGCGGGGCTCGCTGCCTTGACCGCCGCGCACCTAGTCGGGGGGACCGGTCACGTGTACGCGGTGGACATCCAGGAGGACCTCCTGAAGCGCGTCCGGGACGCCGCTCACGAGCAGGGCCTCCGGAACCTCTCCACCATCTGGGGGGACTTCGAGAAGCTCGGGGGCACGACGCTCAAGGACCACGCGCTCGATGCGGTCATCCTCTCGAACACCTTGTTCCAGCTCGAGCACCGCGAGGGCGCCCTGGCGGAGATCAAGCGCATCTTGAAGCCGGGCGGCAGGTTGCTCATCGTCGATTGGGCCGGCGCGTACGGGGGCCTCGGCCCGCACCCGGACCACGTGGTGCCGGAGCACGCCGCCGAGGAGCTCTTCATCGGCGGGGGATTCCATAAGACGAAGGCATTCCGCGCCGGTCCCCACCATTATTCGATCCTCTTCACCGCTCCCTAGTATGGCCAATCTCCGCCCCTTCCAGGTCGTCATCCTCGCCGTCTTCGGCATCGCTGCGCTCCTCGGCCTCGTCCTCTTCGCCACCTTCCAGGGATTCGGGAGGACCGAGCAGGATATCGGCACGGTCGTCATCTGGGGGACGCTGTCCAAGCGCCAGGTGGACCCGGCGCTGACCGAGCTCAAGACGCTCCACAAGGAGTTCGCGGGCGTCTCCTACGTCGAGAAGAGCCCGGACACGCTCGATGCCGATATCGCCAACGCGATCGCTTCCGGCTCGGGTCCGGACCTCGTCCTCCTCAATCAGGAGCACCTCGTCGCCGAGCGCGCGCGTCTCAATGTCATCCCGTCTGCTTCCATCTCCGAGCGCGTCTATCGCGATACCTACCTGCCCATCTTCGATATCTACCTCACCGAGGGCGGGACGTACGGGATCCCGCTTCTCGTCGATCCCCTGGTCCTCTACTACAACCGGAGCGCGCTCGAGAACGCGGGCGTCGTCACGCCACCTGCCACCTGGGAGGCGATCGCGGGGCTCGCGCCGAGCTTGACGCGCCTCACGGACGCGCAGACGGTGAGCCGGAGCACGATCGGCATGGGCACCTACGAGAACGTCACGAACGCGCACGCGCTCCTCTCGACCCTCTTCTTCCAGGCGGGGCAGACCATCACCGCCCGGACCGCGCAGGGCATCCGCTCGACCCTCGGGACCGAAGCGGGGAGCGCGCTTGGCGTTCCGACCGCCGAGTCCGCGCTCACGTTCTATACGGAGTTCGCGAACCCCGGCAAGACGGTCTACACCTGGAACCGCTCGCTCCCGACCTCGCGCTTGGCGTTTGCGACCGGGGACGTCGTCTTCTACCCGGGCTTCGCCTCCGAGCGCACGACGATCGCGGCCACCAACCCGAACCTCACGTTCGATGTGGCGGCCATCCCGCAGCCGGGGACGGCGAGCACGCGCGTGACCTACGGCCGGGCGTATGCGCTCGTCATCCCGAAGGCATCGAGGAACGCGGGCGGGGCGTACGAGACCGCGCGGGCGCTTGCGGCGGCCGACGTCCTGCCGACCCTGGCACGCACTACGGGCATGGCGCCCGGGGTCCGGAGCCTCCTCACGCCCTTGACCACCGACCTCTACGAGCCGGTCTACTACCCGCAGGCCCTGATTGCCCGCGGCTGGCTGTCCCCACGCCCCGCGGCCCTCGACAGCGTCTTTGCCGCTATGATTGGGAATGTGAACAGCGGCCGCATGAAGCCGAGGGAAGCGCTTGATACCGCCGACCAGGCTCTGAACGCTGCGCTCTTGCAATGACGTCCCGACTCCTCATCCTCGCCCTGTTCGTATCCTCTATACTCGTTCCGGCCGAGGCGCTTGCCCAGACGCGCGCGAGCTATACCTTCACAACCACGCAGTCTCAGATCGGGAGGTACTGGATCGAAGCTTATCGATGGGATGAGGCCAACAAGTGCACGAGCCTCGACCTCCTTTCGTATTCGACCAAGCAGGCCTGCGATGCGGCGCTCGGTGCCGCCCAGAACAATAACAATGGATGGAAGTACTTCGGGAAGTGCGAGAAGATCGATCAGACTTCCTATACCTATACCGTGGATGTGCGGATGTGCCCGGGGACCATCTCGAAGTACAGCCTGAAGCCGGTAGAGGGCACGGCCCTCCCAGGAGGAACCCCCGGCGGGCCGACCGATCCTGGAGGAACCCCCGGTGGACCGACCGATCCCGGCGGTACGCCCGGTGGACCGACCGATCCCGGCGGTACGCCCGCTGGGCCGACCGGTGGACTCACGAACCCCATCAAGTTCGATTCCCTCGAGCAATTGCTCGAGGCCGTCCTTGCGGCCATCGTGCGCATCGGGACGATCGTCCTCACGCTCGCCCTCGTGTACGTGGGCTTCCTCTTCGTGGTCGCCCAGGGGAACGAGGAGAAGATCCGGAACGCGCGCAGCGCGCTCCTCTGGACCGTCATCGGCGGCCTCATCCTCCTCGGCGCGTCAGCGCTCGGCCAGGTCATCAAGGCGACCGTGAATAGCATCCAGCCATGAGCTTCAGGGAATTAGTTGACGGTACAATCGTTCCCATCATCGACGGCGCGGTCATCCCGCTCCTCTACGCGCTCGCCTTCATCATGTTCCTCGTCGGCATCGTGCGGTACTTCTTCTTCGAGGGCGAGGAGTCAAGGGAGAAGGGGAAGCAGCTCGTCCTCTGGGGCATCATTGGGTTTGTGGTCATCTCGACCCTGTGGGGCATCGTGAAGCTCCTCCTTGCTACCTTTAACATCGCCAGCTAGCTATGAAATTCCTACGCTACCTCATCCCTGCCGGGCTCCTCCTCCCGCTCTTCGCATCTGCGCAGTCGTCCATCGACGATAACCCGCTCGCGAAGTTCCTGAGGGCCATCATCGAGTTCATCAACGATATCGTGGTGCCGCTCGTGTTCGCGCTCGCCTTCGTTGCCTTCCTCTGGGGCATCTTCCAGTACTTCATCCTGGGCGGCGCGGACGAGGAGAAGCGGGCCGAAGGCCGCAGCTTCGCGATCTGGGGCATCATCGCGTTCTTCGTGATGGTCTCGATCTGGGGCATTGTGAACCTTCTCGTGAGCTCGTTCAGCTTCGACGAACGGGCACCGAACACCCCGACCTTTGGGGAGCCGCGCCAGCGATCAGGAGACTTGGATCTCGGTGCCCCATACGACTCAAAGAAGTGCCCGCCGGATACCGAGTGCATTCCTGGGACGAGCATACCTGCGGGGCACGAAGACGTAGGACTCTAGCGTTTTCCACACAGAACCAAAGCCTCTATTGACGAGGTTCCTACCCGTTCTATCCTATAGAGGTACCTCTAATCACCATCTATGAAGAAACTCGGTTATATCGCGCTCGCCGCTGCGCTCCCACTCTTCGCATTCGCGCAGGGAACCTTCGAGGGCACCCGCGGCGTGCAGCAGCTCGCCATCAGCGTCATTCAGTTCATCAACGGCATCCTCGTGCCGCTCATCTTCGCCCTTGCGTTCATCGTGTTCATCTGGGGCGTGTTCCAGTACTTCATCGCGGGCGGCCACGATGAAGAGAAGAAGGAGTCCGGCAAGAGCCTCATGCTCTACGGCCTCATCGGCTTCTTCGTGATGGTGTCGGTCTGGGGGCTCGTGAACATCCTCGTGACCTCCTTCAACCTCAATAAGCAGCAGCCATCGGTGCCCGAAGCGGCGACGCAGAACATCTAGCGTCCTTCTCCACCGCAAAGGCCCGTCCGAGGACGGGCCTTTGCTATGCTTAGCTGAAGCATGGAATCGAACCCCTTCGACAACTTCATCACCGCCGTGACCCGCGAGATCCTCACCCCCCTCGTCACGCTCCTTGCGGTCATCGCGTTCGCGGTATTCGTCTGGGGCGTCGTGCAGATGATCATGGCCGCCGGG
>DASPKG010000057.1:0-5470 GCA_035628215.1 Minisyncoccota bacterium | reverse complement strand
GTCCGGCAGGGGCGCGGGGTTTTCGGGGCCGTGACGGGCGCCCCGAGCTCCCGGAACCAGGTGCTGGCCATGGAATGTGTCCTCCGATCCACAAAAAGCTAGCACAGAGCCCAAAGTTTGACACTCACCATCGTTTCATATAGATTTTACCTATCCCGCGCCGCGGGCTTTTAACTACTCATGTCGCGATCGCTCAAGAAAGGACCCTTCGTGGACGTCAAGCTCATGAAGAAGATCCAGGACAAGAAACCCGCCACCGCGGGGGTGATTAAGACGTGGGCACGCCGGAGCCAGATTGCGCCTGAATTCGTCGGCTTCACCTTCGGGGTGCATAACGGCAAACAGCACGTGGAGGTTCTCGTGACCGACGAGATGGTGGGGCACCGCCTCGGCGAGTTCTCGCCCACCAAGAAGTTCGTGCGCCACGGCGGTAAGATGCAGAAGCAGCTCGAGCAGAAGAAGCAGCAGACCGAGATCGCCGCTGCGAAGGCCGCCAAGGCAGCGCCCGCCGCACCGAAGAAGAAGTAAGGTATGGCAAGCAAGGGAACCCAGAAGAATAAGGTTGAGAAGGTCGTGCCGCTCGCGAGCGCATCGCTTGCCACCTACAACCAGTCGCCCCGCAAGGTGCGCCTCGTCACCGATCTGGTGAAGGGGAAGACCGTTGCGGAGGCCCTTGCCGCGCTTACCTTCCTCCCCAAGCGCGCCGCGCTCCCGATCAAGAAGCTGATCGAGTCGGCGGTCGCGAACGCCAAGCAGAAGGGCGAGGACGTCGAGGGGCTGCGCATCAAGGATATCCGGGTCGACTCCGCCGGCATGTTGGTGCGCTACATGCCGCGCGCCATGGGCCGCGCAGCGCCCATCAGGAAGCGCCGCAGCAAGGTCGTCCTCGCGCTCGGCAAATAATTTTCGTATGACACACACCGTACATCCCTATGCGCACCGCCTCGGCATCATCCGTGACTGGAAGAGCCGCTGGTTCGCGGGCGACAAGAAGAGCTTCCGCGAGAACCTCGCGGTGGATGCCGCTATCCGCGCATACCTCAAGAAGAAGCTCCGCGCCATGTACATTTCTGATATTGAAATCGAGCGCAATGCCGCCGAGGTCCGCATCATCCTCAACACGGGGCGTCCCGGCCTCGTGATCGGGCGCTCGGGCGAGAACGCGACGAAACTGCGCGCCGAGCTCACGAAGCTCGTGAAGAAGCATTCCCCGAACTCCACCCGCACGGTGAAGCTCGACATCATGGAGATCCGCCAGCCGGAGGCGGATGCCGCGGTCGTGGCGTACATGGTCGCGGAAGGGCTCGAGAAGCGCATGCCGTTCCGCCGCATCCTCAAGATGACGGTCGAGAAGGTCATGGCGGTCCGCGAAGTCCTGGGTGTCCGTATCGTCGTGTCGGGGCGCCTTGGCGGCGCGGACATGAGCCGCACCGAGCAGATCAAGCGCGGCCGCATCCCGCTCCAGACCTTCCGCGCGAACATTTCATACGCCGAGGAGCGCGCGTACCTCCCGTACGGCGTGATCGGCATCAAGGTCTGGATCTACCTCGGCGAGACCTTCAACGAGAAGGACCGCGCGGCCGCACCGCGCCAGGCTAAATAATTTCGTATGCTGTTCCCGAAGAAAGTGAAGCACCGCAAGTGGCAGACCGGACGCAAGTCCCCGGAGCGTCTTGCGCGTCCCGAGACCCGCGGCATCACGGTCGCGTTCGGCTCCTATGGCCTGAAGGCGACGAGCGCGTCCCGCGTGACCTCCAACCAGATCGAGGCGGCCCGCAAGGTGCTCACTCGCGTCACCGGCAAGGGCGGCAAGATGTGGATCCGGATCTTCCCGGACCGTCCCATCACCGCGAAGCCGGCCGAGGTGGGCATGGGTAAGGGTAAGGGCGACCCCAAGCACTTCGTGTTCGAGGTCCGGCCCGGCCGCGTCCTCTTCGAGCTCGACGGCGTCGACGATGCAAAGGCGCGCGATGCGCTGCGGCGCGCTGGCGCCAAGCTCCCGCTTAAGACGACCGTCGTCACCCGCTAAGTATGGCCAAGAAGACCTCATTCAAGGATAAGGACGTGCAGGAGCTGAGGAAGCTCCTCGCCGAGAAGCGGGAGGAACTGCGCGAGGCGCGGTTCGCCGCGACCGGCGCCCGCGTGAAGGACGTCAACCAGGCCGCGAAGATCCGCAAGGACATCGCGCGCCTCCTCACGGAAATCACGGCCAAGACCGCCTAAATTACTCTCATGGAAAACAACACCACCAAGCCCCAGACCTTCCGCGGAACCGTCGTTAAGACGGCCATGAAGGACACGGCCACCGTCGCGGTCTCCCGCTACGTGAAGCACCCGAAGTACAAGAAGTACCAGGTGCGCACGAAGAAGTTCCTTGTGGACGATCCGGGCAATACGGTCGAGGTCGGGCAACAGGTCACCATCATCGCGACGAGGCCCATCTCCAAGCGCAAGTCCTTCAAGATCGCCAAGTAAACATTTATGGTCCAGCCCCAGACAATCGTCACCGTTGCAGATAACTCAGGCGCCAAGGTCGCGCGCGTCTTCAAGGTGCTCGGCGGCTCAAAGCGCCGCTATGCGGAGATCGGCGACGTCGTCGTCGTATCGGTCCAGACCGCCGAGCCCCGCAAGGCGGTGAAGAAGAAGGACATCTACAAGGCGGTGGTCGTGCGCCAGAGGAAGCCCTTCCGTCGCGCCAACGGCATCTACGTGCGCTTTGATGACAACGCCGTGGTCCTCATCGAGAAGCAGGGCAAGGAGATGGGCCCGAAGGGCAACCGCGTGTTCGGTCCGGTGCCCCGCGATCTGGTCGAGCGCGGCTGGCAGAACATTGCGTCCTTGGCGCCTGAGGTCGTCTAACCCATTTGCATATGTCCAAAGCATCCAAAGGCAAGCAGACCGCAAAGTTCAAGATCAAGAAGGGCGACCATGTCGTCGTGATCTCGGGCAAGGACAAGGGCAAGACCGGCGCCGTGCTCCGGGTGATGCCGGAAGACGCGACGGTGGTCGTCGAGGGCATCGGCATGGTCAAGCGGCACATCAAGAAGGCGGGTCGCGGGCAGTCCGGTCGCATCGTCGAGCGCCCGCGCGCGATCCATATCTCAAACGTCATGGTCGAGGACCCCAAGGAGAAGAAGGGGACCCGGGTACGCCGGGAATCGAAGGACGGGGCGCGCACCCGCGTTACGGTAAAGAGCGGCACCGCGCTCTCCTAAGCATCTACGTATGATCATCTCAAAGGAAAAGCAGGCAAGCGCGTTCGCGGCACTCAAGGAGAAGTTCGGGTACACGAACGTCTTCGCGTCCCCGCGCCTCGTGAAGATCGTGGTCTCGACCGGCGTCGGCAAGGCGGACAAGAATCGCAAGGCGGTCGTCGAGGACCGGCTCGCGAAGATCACGGGCCAGAAGGCGGCGCCGCGTGCGGCCAAGCAGTCCATCGCGCAGTTCAAGATGCGCCAGGGCGACATCGTGGGCTACCAGGTCACGCTCCGCGGCGCGCGCATGAACGACTTCCTCGATAAGCTCGTGCACATCGCGCTCCCGCGCACGCGCGACTTCCGCGGCCTCAATCCGACGGCGATTGACGACATGGGCAACCTCACCATCGGTATCAAGGACAATACGATCTTCCCGGAGACCTCCGATGAAGACCTCAAGGACGTGTTCGGCCTCGCGGTGACCTTGGTCTCGACCGCGAAGAACAAGGAAGAGGCTGAGGCATTCTTCCGGCACTTAGGGCTTCCGCTGAAGGCGGCGTAACAGAACGCATGAAGAACGGCCCAAGCTGGGCCGTTCTTCATATTTCTAGCGTTTTTATAGAGGAGTGATAGAGTTTGCCCGGATTCCAAACGCCGTGACGAGTTGTTCACGTGGGGAGAAATGACATGCCTGATGACACCAGTTTAGTCCCCGTCCACGAGGAGCACATCCTCGTGGACATTGCCCGGGTAGCGCAGGAGACGGAGGGTTCCGATCTCAAGAAGGCCATCGGCCTTGACGGTGATCGCACTCTTTTTCCGATGGCCATCGAGGTATTCGGGGAGCTCGATGCCATCATCAAGGGGGCAATGGAGGATCAGCGGACACCTTATCGGAAGAAGCGGAAGAGCTCATCGCCGATCTACTACATTACCGAGTTCGATGAAACCAAGCCGCACCGCATGTTCGTCTTCATTCCGCCTGGCGGAACGGCGCTGTACGATGCGGTTCGGAGCTATCTTCGCCACTATAAGGGCGCGACCGTAGTGCTGACGCTGTTCCAGCGGATTCGTAGGGGCGACAAGAAGATAGGGGTTGGGCCGCGTCTGCTGCTCAACTCCTGCGCGCTCATGAAGCACCCGACCGACTGGATGGTGCTCGATGACGCGCCGCCGGAGCTCATGTTGAGCGCCGGCCTCAGCGATGAGAAGCGCGGTCGCGTGTTCGTAAGGTTCCGGCCTCCAGAGCGCAGCACGCGTTTCTTCGAGTGCGTCATGCAGGTCTACAACAAGGACCGGCCGGAGGCGGAATGGGCAACCTATCACCTCAGCGAGTGGGCTGAAAAGGAGCTCGTCGTCACCCCGCTCACCGATGTGGATCGCATTTACTTCCTGGGCCTGAACCAGGCCCAGGGATTACGCGAGATCCTTGGGGAGGTAGCTCCGATCGCCGATATGGCGTCTCGCCCGCTTCGGCAGGCGCAGCCGTTTCCGGCCCCGGCGCAATTGCTCGCTGCACGGCAAACCCTCAGGCTCCTCCCGCCCGATAAGGGCGAGAAGAAGGAGTAGGAGGACTGTCCTTCAAAGAGTGCCGCGCTCCTCGGGGGCGGGGCACTTTTTCTTTGTTTGACAGCCTAATTCCTGACTGATACATTACTTGCACGCTCCTCGGAGCTATTTTTCTTATGGCCAAGACCTCCCAGCTGGCGCGAAACGCCAAGCGAGTAAAGCTCGCCGAGAAGTACGCAGAGAAGCGCGCTGCCTTGAAGGCCGCCGGGGACTACGAGGCCCTCCAGAAGCTCCCGAGGAACTCTTCGCTGGTCCGGGTGAAGAATCGCTGCAATATCTCTGGACGCCAGCGTGGCTTCATGCGCGCGTTCGGCGTCTCCCGCATCGTGTTCCGCGAACTGGCGCGGGACGGGAAGATCCCGGGCGTTAAGAAGGCCTCCTGGTAAGCATTTTCGTATGGTAAGCGACCGCGTAGGAGATTTCATCATCCGTCTTAAGAATGCCGGCGCGATCGGCAAGACCTCCGTTGCCGTGCCGTACTCAAAGCATGTCGAGGAGATCGCGAAGAAGCTCCAGGCGCTCGGGTTCGTGAAGAGCGTCGAGGCGTCGAAGAACCCCTACGAGTTCGAGGTGACGCTCGCGTACGATGAGCGCGGCCGCTCGAAGATCCGTGGCGTGAAGCGCATCTCTAAGCCCGGCCGCCGCCTCTACACGCCGTCCACCAAGGCGCACAACGTGAAGAACGGCGCAGGCTCGCGCATCCT
>DASPKG010000056.1:0-10007 GCA_035628215.1 Minisyncoccota bacterium | reverse complement strand
GAGACCCGCATCCGCTACCTCGACGACCACAGCAAGAAGAAGCGCGGCGACGAGGAGACCTTCAACCTCGGCGGCCAGGACGAGAGCGACAGCGACAGCGTGGTCCGGACCTACAGCTGCAACAGTCCGCTCGGCCGAGCCATCGTGGGCAAGGAGGTCGGCGAGATCGTCGAAGTCCTGACTCCCGACAAGGAGACCTACGAGATCGAGATCCTCGCCTACGCCATTCCGGCGGAGGACGAGGAGGCACAGGCCGCCTGACCACCACCGACGACCACCTTTCGCGCCGCGGGCAGTCCCGCGGCGCTTTTTCTTTTGTGGTATCGTAGCTTCATGAACGAACGGCCTATCCTACTCTCCGGCATGAAGCCCACTGGTATCGCGCACATCGGCAACTATTTCGGCGCCCTGAAGCAGTGGGTGGACCTCCAGGAGGCAGGAGAGCATGACTGCTATTTCATGATCGCAGACTATCACGCCCTCAACTTCATCCAGGATGCGGGGCAGATGCGGGAACTGTCCCGGGAGCTCGCGCGGACCCTGCTTGCGATCGGGCTCGACCCGGGGCGCGTCACCATCTTCAAGCAGTCGGGGGTGCCAGCGCATACCGAGCTCGCCTGGGTCTTCGATACCATCACGACCATGCCCTACCTCATGCGGGCGCATGCCTTCAAGGACGCGGAAGCGAAGGATAAGGAGATCAACGTCGGGACCTTCAACTATCCGATGCTCATGGCCGCCGACATCCTCCTGTACGATACGGCAGTCGTGCCGGTCGGTCAGGACCAGAAACAGCACATCGAGTACGCGCGGGATACCGCGGAGAAGTTCAATCGCACCTACGGGGAGGTCTTCCGATTACCGAAGGAGCACATCCTTCCCGAGGTGGCGGTGGTGCCCGGGACCGACGGTCAGAAGATGAGCAAGAGCTATGGCAACACGATTCCGCTCTTCGCCTCACGGGAGGAGATCCAGAAGGCCGTCATGGGCATCGTGACGGATTCCTCAGGCGCGCGCCCTGAGAACGTGTACGCGATCCACAAGCTCGTACGGAGCGAAGCGGAACTCGCACCCATCTATGAGGAGCACCAGGGGAAGTATCAGGCGCTCAAGGAGGCACTTATCGAGGACCTTGAGGCGTTCATCGCGCCCATGCGCGAGCGGTACGAGGCGCTCGGCGCGGACGAGGGCCGGCTCGACGACGTCCTTGCTGCAGGGGGGCAGAAGGCGCGCGAGCGTGCAGAGGCGAAGATGGCGGAGGTCCGGAAGGCCATTGGCGTCGCCTAAGCAAAAAGCAGGGGACGTGCTACTTTATAGGCTATATGGCTGAACGCACGCTCATTGCCGATCTTTCCGGCAAGGCTGGGGAGAGTGTCCTCATCCAGGGCTCTGTCGAGGTCCGTCGGGACCAGGGCAAGCTCGTCTTCTTCGATTTCCGGGACCGCTCGGGCACGGTCCAGGGGGTGGTGCTGCCGGGCTCGGAAGCGATGGAGACCGCGAAGGAGACCCGTACCGAGTTCGTGGTATCGGTCGAGGGCGTGGTGAACAGGCGGCCCGAGAAGAATATCGTTGCAGGGAAATTGAACGGGGATATCGAGCTTGAGGTGCAGGGCATGCAGGTGCTGGCGCAGGCCGATGCGATGCCCTTTGAATTCGAGGGCGAGCTCAACCTCGATACGTATCTCGATCATCTCCCGCTCACGCTGCGCGGCAAGCGTGCTCGCGCAATCTTTAAAGTCCAGGCCGAGATCCTGAAGGCCTACCGTGCCTTTCTCGATTCCGAAGGATTCACCGAGTTCCAGGCCCCTAAGCTGATCGGCGACGACGCAGAAGGCAGTGGAGAGGTGTTCGAAGTCCCGTATTTCTACGGGAAGACCGCGCACCTCGCTACGTCGCCCCAGCTCTACAAGCAGATCATGGTCGGCGTCTATGAGCGGGTGTACGCAACCGGCATCGTATTCCGCGCCGAGAAGCACAGCACGTCGCGACACCTGAACGAATACACCTCGCTCGACGCGGAAATGGGCTTCATCGAGAGCCATCTCGATGTTATGCGCGTCGAGAATCGGCTCATGAGGCATATCGCTGAACACTTGAAGCAGGCGGCTCCCGCCGAGTTCGAGTTGCTCGGCGCCGAGATCCCGGAGGTACCTGCAGAGATCCCACGCCTGAAGCTCCGTGAAGCCCAGAAGCTCATACACGACAATATCGGGGAGACCTTTGGCGAGGAGGTGCTTACCGAGAACATCCTCGAGATGCCCGATCTCGACCCAGCGCATGAACGATGGCTCTGTAAGTGGGCGAAGCGCGAGCACGGCTCGGATTTCATATTCATAACGCATTACCCGGTCGCGAAGCGTCCCATGTACACCATGGAGGATCCCGAGGACCCCGGGTTCACGAACAGCTTCGACCTTCTCTTCCGGGGCGTCGAGATCACCACCGGGGGCCAGCGTCGTCATGAGTACGAGAACCTCGTCGACGGCATCCGCATGAAGGGGCTCGATCCGGAGCAGTTCTCCTTCTACCTCCAGGCCTTCAAGTACGGAATGCCGCCGCATGGCGGCTGGGGTATGGGCCTTGAGCGACTGACCGCCAAGTTCCTCAATCTGCAGAACGTGAAGGAAGCGACCCTCTTCCCCCGCGATATCAATCGCATCGATACGTTACTTTCCAAACATGAAGCTGACCCTGAATAAGCCGGATATCAATAGAACGCCCAAGGACTACACGCGGATCGCGTTCGTGGCCGAGAAGGGCGTGCGACGCCTCGTACGCGAGAACGGCGTGCAGACGATCGAGCTCTCGGTGCCGGAGAAGCTCAATCTCCGGAAGTTCGTCATCCTCTGCCGCGCCGTAGTTGCGGCGGCGAAGCAATACAAGGCTCGGAAGATCGCGCTCGATTTCAACCAGACCCCCGAACTTTGGAAGGGACTTGCGGACGTGCCCGCGGGACGCATCGCGCAGGCCGCTGCCGAGAACTTCGAGATGGCGAACTTCGAGTTTAGGACATACAAGACCAAGCCGAAGGAAGGCTGGACGGAGATCGAGGAGATCATGGTATGCGGGCCGCAGACCAAGGAGACGCTCGCGGGCGCGAAGAAGGGACAGATCATCGGGCAGGGGGTGAACGCCTGCCGCGAGCTCGCGAATACGCCGGGCGGGGATATCACGCCCCGGAAGCTCGCGGCAGCCGCGAAGGCCGCGGCGAAGGGCCTGCCGATCACCGTCACGACCTTGGGTCGCGCGCAGATGGAGAAGCTCGGGATGGGCGCGCTGCTTGGGGTCGCGAAGGGCTCGAGCGAGGAGCCGACCTTTACCATCATGGAGTACAAGGGCGCCGCCGGCGCCCCGATCGTGCTCGCGGGGAAGGGCATCACGTTCGATTCGGGCGGCCTCAACCTGAAGCCCTCGAACTCCATCTACGAGATGCACATGGATATGTCGGGCGCGGCGGCCGTCATCCAGGCGGTTGCGATCGCTGCGCGCTTGAAGCTGAAGAGGCGCGTCATTGGGCTCGTGCCTTCTGCGGAGAACATGCCGGGCAACAATGCGTATAGGCCGGGCGACGTGCTGAAGTCCCTGTCCGGGAAGACCATCGAGGTGCTGAATACGGATGCCGAGGGGCGGCTCATCCTCGCGGACGCGATCACGTACGCGAAGAAGTTCAAGCCCGCGGTGGTCATCGATGCCGCGACCCTGACGGGGGCAGCGCTTACGGCGCTCGGGCTCTATGCGAGCGGGCTCCTGACGTGCGACGATAAGCTTGCGCAGACCCTCTCCGAACTCGGCGAGACCTCCGGCGATTACGTCTGGCGCCTCCCGCTCTGGGACGAATACGAGGAGGCGCTCAAGGGACAGTTCGCGGACCTCTCGAACATCGGGACGGGGCAGACGGGACGCTACGGCGGCGCGATCGAGGGCGGCATGTTCCTCTGGCAGTTCGCGAAGGAGCTCGATTGCCCCTGGGCGCACCTCGACATCGCGCCGAGAATGACGGCCGCTCCCGGTGACGAGCTCGCTAAGGGCGCTGCCGGCGCTCCCGTCCGGCTCTTGGTATCATTCATAGAGTCATGGAAGGGCTAGCCACCGGCTTTCACATCAAGACCGAGGCCTACGAGGGCCCCTTCGAGCTCATCCTCGACCTCATCGAGAAGCGGCAGCTCTCGATCAACGAGCTCTCGCTTTCGCAGGTCACCGACGACTACATCCAGCACGTGCGCGGGCACGGCACCTTCCCCATGGAGGACGCGGCGCAGTTCATCGGCGTTGCCGCGACCCTGCTCCTCATCAAGTCAAAGTCCCTCATTCCGGACCTCGAATTGACCGGCGAGGAGGAAGAGGACATGGACGATCTGAAGCGCCGCCTCAGGGAATACGAGAAGGTCCGCGAGATGATGCGGGAGCTCTCAAAGATCTTCGGGAAGCGGGTGATGGTCGCGGCTGGGGAACGCGCGCCCGAGCCCGTGTTCTCGCCCGCGCGCGATTTAACGATCAAGAAGCTCGAGGAAGCGCTCGCCGACGCGCTTGCCGCCCTCGAGAAGGAGGAACAGCTGCCGGAGGCAAGGGTCCGGCCGACCGTGACCATCGAGGAGATGATGGAGAGCCTCCTCACGCGCATCCAGAAGAAGATGACCATGTCCTTCAGGGAGTTCGCTGCGGGAAGCACGGAGAAGGTGGAGGTGATCGTATCGTTTCTGGCCTTGCTCGAGCTCGTGAAGGAGGGGGCGGTGGGTGCCGAGCAGCAGGGGAGCTTCGGGGAGATCCAGATCACGAACGCGTCGGCGGGCGTGCCGCACTATGGATAAGCAACAGCTGGTGATCATTCACGGCGGTAACGCCCGGAATTCGTACGAGGAGTACCTCGATAGGCTGAAGCAGCGCGAGGTCACTGCCGATGATTTCAAGGTAAAGCACAAGTGGAAAGAAGTGTTTGCCGACGAGTTTAGTTCCTCCTGGGAGGTCTTCAAGCCCAGCATGCCCAACGACAAGAACGCGAAATACCTCGAGTGGAAGATCTGGTTCGAGAAGCTCGTGCCCTATCTCCGGGACGACGTGGTCTTCATCGGACACTCGCTCGGCGGCCTCTTCCTCGCTAAGTATCTGTCTGAGGAGCAGTTCCCTAAGCGGGTGCGAGCGACCATACTCGTTGCGGCACCCTACAATACGCCCGAGCATCCACGAGCAGATTTCAATATCACCCACCCGTTCGATCAGTTGGTGAAGCAGGGAGGAGAAATATATCTCTACCACAGCCCGGATGATGAAACCGTCCCGCTCTCGGCTTTCGAACGGTATGCGAAGGAGATACCGAGCGCGCACGCCGTCCTGATCGAGAACCGCGGCCACTTCAGTACACCGACATTCCCCGAATTAGCAGAGGTAGTGCGGAGCTTAAAGCTATAGGATCACCACTACGAAGAACAGCACCGCGATGACGATGCGGTAGATGCCGAAGGGTATGAAGCTGTACCGGCGCACGATGCCGAGCAGGAACTTCATCGAGGCGAAGGCGACGAGCATCGAGACGATGAAGCCGATCGCCATGAGCTCGGCGTCGGATTTCGTGAATTGGTGCGCGCTCTTGAGGAGATCGTAGCCGGTCGCCGCCACCATCGTCGGGACCGCAAGGAGGAAGGAGAACTCGACGATGGAGACGCGCGGCAGGCCGGCCAGGAGGCCGCCGACGATGGTGGCTGCGGAGCGCGAGACCCCGGGGATGATGGCGATGGACTGGAAGATGCCGACGAACGCAGCCTGCTTGTACGTGATGTCCCTGAGATCGATCTCATGCTCCCACCTCTCCTTATGGAGGAGCTCGAAGACGATGAGCGCTACGCCGCCGACGAAGAGGGAGATGACGACCACGAGGGAATTGCCGAGGAGGAACTCCTTCACGTACGGATAGACGAGGAAGCCGACGAGGCCGGTGGGGAGGAAGGCCACGAAGAGCCTCTTGAGGAGCTCGATGTCGAGGAAGGTACGGAAGTACAGCAGGAGGACCGCCGCGATCGCCCCGAGCTGCACCGCGATCTGGAAGGACTTGAGGAACTCGGTCGACGGGAGGCCAAGCAGCTCTGCGGCGAGGATGAGGTGGCCCGTCGAGGAGATGGGGAGGAACTCGGTGAAGCCCTCGATCGCGCCGAGGATCATGGTATCGAGGGTGGTCATGCGGCTCCGTACTTCTTACGCATATCCTTCACGGACTGCTTGATGAGTTTCTTGAGGGTGGGGAGGTGGATGGCATCCAGGCGCTTGATGTAGAGGCAGCCGACGCTCGTCGTATGCGGCCCGAGCTTCTTGAGGAGCGCGCCGTAGGGCTTGAACCCCGGCATGACGTAGACGGTGAGCGCGCCTTTGCGGGGTGAAAACCCGGTCAGGGGCCAGTCGCCCTCCTGCCGCGAGCGTTCGCTCTTGTAGTGGTAGCGCCCATACCCGACGATGGAGTCGCCCCAGAGGACGGGCTTCTCGCCGGTCGCCCCCGCAAACAGCTTCGCGAGCGCCGCGCCCTCTTCGGGACGGGGCGAGCCTTTGAGGAATGCAGGCACGCTCTTCTTCGTGGGGAGGGTCTTCAGTGCCATGAAGGAAAGTGTAGCATCCGCGACACTCCCCACGAGCACACAAAATGAGGGTTGTCGTCCAGTCCTGAAGCGGGTATTGTAAGGGAATCATGGCGCCCGAAGCCCGTCTGCTCGCTATTCTCTTTGCCGCAGGTGAGGCGCTTCCGAAGAAGCGCGTGGCATCGCTGCTCTCGATCTCTGCCGATGAGCTCCGGGATGCCTCTACGAAGCTCGGGGAGCAGCTCTCGGGCCTTGCGCTCGTCGAGACGGAGGAGGAGCTCGAGCTGCGTACCGCCCCGGAAGCTGCAAACGACGTGAAAGCGCTCCGCGAGGGCGAGCTTTCACGGGACCTCGGCAAGGCGAGCCTCGAGACGATGGCGATGATCCTCTACCGGGGAGGCGCGACGCGCGGCGAGATCGACTTCGTGCGCGGCGTGAATTCCGCCGCGGCGATCAGGAATCTCTTGCTTCGCGGCCTTATCGAGCGCATCGATGATCCTGCGGACCGCCGCCGGGCAAAGTACCTGCCGACGGTCGAGGCGCTCGCGCACCTGGGCGTGAAAAAGCGGGAGGATCTTCCGCGTTTCGCGGAGTTCACGGCGACCATCGCGACGGAAGAGGCCCGCGCAACCGCAGACGAAACGGTATGACGGACAAGAAAGCAGCACTCCGGTCCCTGATCACCCAGTACGAAGCGCGCCAGCGCCGGCAGATGGGCATCGCGATCCTCGCGGGCACCACGGTGCTCGCGCTCGCGGTGTTCCTCGCCCCAAAGCCTGCGCCCGAGCCGGTCGAGGTCGCGGTCGAGGAGGGTGCGCCTGCGGTGGACGCGTATGAGGACCTCGCGCTTTCGGGGAAGGCGGCCATCGTCTACGACCTTGCGACCGGCGAGGTTCTGTTCGAGCGCAACGCGAAGGCGCAGCTGCCGCTCGCGTCCTTGACGAAACTCCTCACGGTCTATGCGGCCGCGACCTCGATGCCGCGGGATGCGCGCGTCACCCTGACGGACGCCGCGCTTGCCGCGGACGGCGAGAGCGGGTTTGCAGCCGGCGAGACCTTCACGCTCGATGACCTCGCGAAGCTCGCGCTCGTCTCGAGCTCCAACGACGCGACCGAGGCGATCGCGCTTGCGACCGAGAGCCATCGGGCGCAGTCGGGGCCGACGCTCCTCGCGAGCGCCGCAGCGGCGATCGGGCTCTCGCAGACCTATGCATTGAATGGCACCGGGCTCGACGAGAGCACTTCGGTCTCGGGCGGATACGGGTCCGCGACCGATGTCGCGAAGCTCGCGGGCGCCTTGCTTGGCGCCGCTCCCGAGATCGCACGGGCAAGTACGGAGCCTGCGCTCACTATCCACTCGACGACGGGCGTCGCGCATACGCTTTCCAATACCAATCCGGACGTCGTACGCGTCCCGGGCATCATGCTCTCGAAGACGGGCTTCACGGACCTTGCGGGCGGGAACCTCGTCGTGGTCTACGACGCCGGGATCGGGCATCCGGTCGCGGTCGTGGTCATGGGCTCGACGCGGGAGGGGCGGTTCACGGACGTGGCAAAGCTCATCAAGCGCACCGCTGATCACTTCGCCGGCCTATGATCCTCGATGCCGCCCGGGTCATCGTACCGTTCGTCGCTGCCTTCGTGATCGGCATCGGTATCGCGCCCCTGATCACCCATTACCTCTATAAGCACCGGGCGTGGAAGAAGAAGGGCGGGAAGGTAGGCATGGGGGACGGGCACGGGACGCCCTTGTTCAACGAGCTGCATAAGGAGCGGGAGGTCTCGACGCCCCGGATGGGCGGGATCGTGGTCTGGGCGTCGGTGTTCATCACCGCGCTCCTCATCATGCTGATGGGCGTCTTCCTGGGGGAGCCCTTCTCGTCCTTCGCGTTCGTGAATAGGGAACAGACGTGGCTGCCCTTGTTCGCGCTCATGGTGGGCGCCCTGGTGGGCCTTGCCGACGACATCCTCGAGGTGACCCGCTCCTCGGGCGGGCTCTCACTCCGCTGGCGGCTCCTGGTGGTCGCGGCGATCGGCGCCTTCAGCGGCTGGTGGTTCTTCGCGAAGCTCGGGGTGTCTACGGTGGGCATACCGTTCCTTGGGGCGCTGCCGCTCGGGAGCATGTTCATCGTCTTCTTCGTGGTCGTGACCTTAGCGCTCTATGCCGGCGGGATCATCGACGGCATCGATGGGCTCGCCGGCGGCATCTTCGCGATCATTTTCATGGTGTATGCGGCGATCGCGTTCGCGCAGCAGCAGTACTCGCTCGCGGCCTTCGCGGCAACCGTCGCTGGAGCCCTGTTCGCCTTCCTCTGGTTCAATATCCCGCCTGCGCGCTTCTACTTGTCCGAGACCGGGACCATGGCGCTGACGGTCGCGCTTGCGGTGACGGCCTTCTCGGCGGATTCGCTCGGTGAGGGGGTCGGGGTAGCGGTGCTGCCGATCATCGCGCTGCCGCTCACCGTCACGGTGGTGACGAACATGATGCAGATCGTCTCGAAGAAGGTCTTCAAGCGGAAGCTGTTCCGCATCGCGCCCATCCATCACCATTTCGAGGCGATCGGGTGGCCGGCATACAAGGTCACCATGCGGTACTGGGTGATCACGATCATTGCGGGCGTATTTGGGCTCGCGCTGGCGCTACTAAAATAAGAGAACGGTCGCACCCAACCAGTGGACACGACCGTTTGTACCGGGCCGATGAGAGGCGCGGGCTA
Source organism: Minisyncoccota bacterium (assembly GCA_035628215.1). Lineage (GTDB taxonomy): Bacteria > Patescibacteriota > Minisyncoccia > Phycocordibacterales > Phycocordibacteraceae > C7867-001. Next base: position 730 of record DASPKG010000056.1, on the reverse strand, counting down.
GCGCAGCCGCCTTGAGCCGATCGCGAGCAGAAGCCGCAGCAGCAGGCCGAGCGGTACGATCGCCATGGCGAACCCCAGCGTGATGGTCGCGGCCAAGGTCCAGCCATAGGCCTTGCAACCCTGGCCGACCAGCAGAAACACGAAGCCGATGACCACGAGTGTCTCGATCCTCGTGGCGCCGACGAGCGGGTTCGCGATCAGCTTCTTCATGTCGAAGGCCATGCAGACGATGAACGCGGCGAAGAAAAATAGCCACCCGGGAATGCTGATGGGCATCGCTTGTCTCCAAAGAGCGCCCTGTTCGTAGGGTTATATATAATATATAGTAAGGGAGCGCTTTGTCAATATTCACGCATCCTTATACGCTGGAGCTGGTACGGCTGATGCTATAACTAATCCATGCATCTGCTCGGCGACCGGGTCTTCGCCTCTATTGTCGCGCTCCTGGTGATTGGGGGTGCCGGCATCTTCCTCTCCGCAGCGCTCGGGCTCCTTGCCCGCGAGAGCGTTTCGCTGGGGCATATCGCGGTGACGCAGCTGCTCCTCGGGCTGATCCCGGGCGTCATCGCGCTCCTCATCCTGCGCTTTATGCCGCCCGCATGGCTCCAGAAGCTCGTGGTACCGCTCTATCTCTTTTCTATACTCCTGACCTGCCTCGTCTTCGTGCCGGGGCTCGGGGTGCATGCGGGCGGGGCGACCCGCTGGATCGATCTCGGCCCCTTCACGGTAC
>DASPKG010000055.1:0-16086 GCA_035628215.1 Minisyncoccota bacterium | reverse complement strand
GTTTCAGGCTCCTCAAGGGTTTCTGAATCGCTGCCGCCGATGCCGTCCCTGAACTTGCTGTCGCCCTTTTGTTCTAGCGAACGAAGGGGCTCATCTGAGCTCTGGAACTTCTCCATATCGCGGACGTAGTAGGTCATGAAGTAGAGCCCCATCATCTTGACGTTATCCTTCGATAGGGCAGAGACCTCCCGCGGTTTGGTGGTCTTGAGCTGCACCGAGGTCTCCTCGATGCTCATACCGAGCAGGAGCCCGTGTTTGCCCTCTGAGAACTTGACCCAGGTCCAGCGCTCGCCAAACACCTTGAGGATCCCGTTGTTCCCAACAGGAAGCTCAGGCTGAGGGCTGAAGAGCAGCCGAGCGATGAGCATCATCGGGATGAAGAAGCCGAGAAACCACCAATCGGATGAGAGCCCGCTGAATTCGAGAACCAGCAAGCTCATGATCACCCCCACCAGGCTGCCGAGCAGGAGAGCGACAAACCCGCTTCCTACATTCGACACCACTGTGTTGATCCTGATAGAGCTCATCTGGCTCTCCTTGAATGTTGCCTAGTTTTCAAGGTCCCTTCGGACCAGTCAATATGATAGCACCATTTTATACAAAAAGTCAAGCCCCAGAAAACCCTGTATTGGTGCCGGGGAGAGGACTCGAACCTCCATTCCCGAGGGAGCCACGTCCTAAGCGTGGTGCGTCTACCAATTTCGCCACCCCGGCATATCGCCATCCTACTACGTCGGTGCGCCCACCAGGACTCGAACCTGGGACCCTTCGCTTAAGAGGCGAGTGCTCTACCAACTGAGCTATGGGCGCAAATGAAAACCGCGCAATGCGGTTAATTCGGAGTATAGCGGAAACTCCTATATTCGCCACCCCTATTCCACCACGCGGCGCAGGTGCGGCGGGATGTGCACGAGCATCACGTATTCGGATTCCCGGTACTCGGGCGTGCTGATCCGCTCGACGATCGCATCGATGGAATTCGGCGCGCTCGGGTCGCGGCTGATCACGATCACCGGGTCTCCAACCTTCGCCGCAGGGATATCCGTGACATCGATCGAACTCATATTCATTGATACCCGGCCGATGAGCGCAGCGGCCGCGCCCTGGACGAGCATCGCTCCCTTGTTGGAGAGCCTTCGGTCGCAGCCCTCGTAGTAGCCGACCGGGACTGTCGCGATGCGCGAAGGGCGCTTCGCCGTATAGGTAATGTTGTACCCCACGTGGTCGCCCGCGGGGATCTCGCGGATCGAGGTGATGAGCGAGCGCAGCTCGAGCACGGGGCGCACATCGGTCGTGCCCTCTGGGGAGGTGTCGAAGCCATAGAGCCCGATCCCGACCCGCGCCACGTTCGTGCGGGTCGCTTCGCCGAAGCGGATGCCCTTGGTCGCGGCGATGTGGCGGTACTCGATCGTCGCGAAGGAGCGCTCCACTTCCGCGACCCCTTCGTTCCAGGTCTCGACCTGCGCCTGGCTGAATGCGTCGTCCTCGCCGTCCGCGTCCGCAAAGTGCGAGGCGATCCCCACCAGCTTGATGTTCGGATTCTTCTTGATGAGCTCGATGGCGGCAGGGAGGTCAGCTGGGAGGATGCCTTGGCGGTGCATGCCGGTGTCGAGCTTCAGGTGGAAGCGGTTCTCGCGGGTGAGGAGCGCGGAGATCTCCCGGAGCTGCTCGATATCCGTGAGCGCGAAGTCCACGTCTCGGAGCCGCGAGCGCTCGGGATCCGTGGGACGCACGTATCCCATCACGACGATGCGGCCCTTCACCCCCGCGGCGCGGAGCTTCCTCGCCTCGTAGAACGAGTCGACCATGAAGAAGGCAATGTCTTCCTTGTCGAGGAGGCGGGCAATGAGGCCGAGGTCGTGCCCATACGCGTTCGATTTGAGCACCGGCGCTATGCGGACATTCTGGTACCGTGCCTGGTACGTGCGCAGGTTATGCAGGAGGTTCGCCTTCGAGATGCCGACCTCGACTAAGGGGCGGTGCGGCGAAAATCGCCGTTTGATGTTCCTGAGCGTATCGATGAATTCCATGTACCGGGGGTGGGACTCGAACCCACACGGCATTGCTGCCTGAGGTGTTTAAGACCTCTATGGCTACCAATTTCATCACCCCGGCGTTTTTCGCTTGAGGCCAGGACGGGAATCGAACCCGTGCATAGCGGGTTTGCAATCCGCAGCGTTACCACTTCGCCACCTGGCCGTACGGGGATGATAGCGCGGCTACAGGTCTTTGGAAATATCGTCGAGGTGCTGGCGCGCGCGTTCGCCCGCATCGATCTCGAAGCGGATGTAGGGAAGGCGGGCGAGCCGCGTGGTCTTCTTGAGCTCGTTGCGGAAGAGATCCTTATGCCGCATGAGAAACTTGATCGCATGCTCGTCCTGGCCCTCGGGGAAGACAGAGACATAGATGGTGGCGTTCTTGCCGTCCTTGGCGAGCGTGGCGCGCGTCGGGGTGATGAGGGTGTTGCGTCCCGCCTCGCGCGAGATGTAGCGCCCGGCCGCCTCGACGAGGATGGAGAGCGCCCGCTGGTCCCGCTCGGCCGACATATTATTTCTCGACCATCTTGATGGCCTGCAGCGTATCGCCCGGCGCCGCCTCGTACCTGCCCTCGAGCTGGAGCCCGAACTCGCCCTCGACGTGGATGTCCTTCACGTCCATGCGGGCGACCTGCAGGTTGACGAGCTTCGCCTTGCCGACCTCGATGCCGCGCCGCTCGATCTTCACCGTATCCCCGATCCCAAGCGTGCCCGAGAGCCAACGTGCGCCGAGCACCTGCTTATTGCCGGCCGTATTGAACGCCTTGAGCACCTTCGCTTCGCCGACCACCTCCTCGACCGTGATGCGCGGCGCCCTCTCCTTCACGAGCTCCTCGATGCGCTCCTTGAGGTCGTAGATGATGGAGAACGTCTCTATGGAAATGGAACTTCGCTCCGCAAGATCGCGGGCGGTCGAATCGGTCCCCACGTTGAATGCCACGATGGTGCCAGCAGCCGCCATCGCGGTCTTCACGTCGCCCTCCGAGACCGCGCCGATCCCCTCCGAGATGATGCGGATCGCCACCCGATCATGCGCGATCTTCGCGAGCTCGTGCTTGATCGCCTCGATGGAACCTGTCACGTCCGCCTTCACGATGAGCGGCAACACGGTCATGCCCTCGGGCGCCGAGAGGTCGCGCACGTTCGTGGCGCTCGACTCATAGCCCGCGGCGAGCTTCTCCGCTTCCTTCTTGTTCAGGGCGGTCGCAAAGGGCGTGCCGGCGGACGGGAGCTCGGACCACCCGGAGATGCGCACCGGCTGCGCGGCCCGTGCGGACTCAATGCGCTTGCCCGCGAAGTTATCGATGAACCGCACCGGCGCCGTTGCGGAGCCCGCGACCACGTACGCGCCCGTCGCAAGCACCCCTTCCTTGAGGATGAGCGTGGCGGAGAGCCCGCGCTTGGGGTCCTGCGAGGACTCGAGCACGAAGCCCGACGCAGGAAGCGTTGGATCATAGGTGAGCTCGGCGAGGTCGGCGGTCAGAAGGACGAGATCGAGGAGCTCGGGGATGCCGTCCCCGGACTTCGAGGAAACCGGTGCATAGGGAACCGAGCCGCCGAGCCCCTCGAGGTAGATGCCGTGCTCGAGGACCGAGCCCTTGGCGCGCTCGACGTCCGCGCCGTTCTTATCCATCTTCGTGAACGCGACCACATAGGGCACGTTCGCTTCGGTGATGGCCTCGAACGCCTCGATGGTCTGCGGCTTCACGCCCTCGTCGGCCGCGACCACGAGAATGGCGACGTCCGCCGTTGCGACGCCCCGCGAGCGGATAGCGCGGAAGGCCTCGTGCCCCGGGGTGTCGAGGAAGGTAATCGTGCGCGTCGTCCCCTCATGCTCATGCTCGGCCTCATAGGCGGAGACGTGCTGCGTGATGCCGCCCGCTTCGCCCGCCACGACGTTCGCCTTCCGGATGTAATCCAGAAGCGATGATTTGCCGTGATCGATGTGGCCCATCACGGCCACGATGGGTGGTCGGGTCTCGCGCGCCATAATGGGCGATTATGTCATAAAATACGCTTTTCCTCAATGTTCGGCCGTTGCGCGCGCAACGCCGGTAGCCTAGTGTACCTACATGGTATTCGGTACGACGCGAATCTACCTCGACTGGGCCGCAGCCGCCCCGGTCTCGCCCCGTGCGCTGCTCGCGTTCAGTCGAGCGATCGCGCTCGCGGGCAATCCATCCTCGCCGCACGCGGAGGGACGAGCCGCACGAGACGTGCTCGAGGATGCACGGGTGCGCATCGCGCGGCTCGCGGGCACGAAGCCCGATGCGGTCATCTTCACCAGCGGCGCGACCGAGGCGAACGCGCTTGGCATTACGGGGCACCTCCGCGCGCTCATCGAAGAGGGAGGCGATCCCGCGCAGCTGCACGTCCTCTATCTCCCAAGCGCGCATGCGTCCGTGATCGGTGCGATGCGAGCGCTCGAGCGCATCGGCGTCGCGACCGAGGCGATCACGAAGCTTGAAGCCCAGCTGCGTCCCGAGACCGTACTGGTCGTGGTCGACCTCGTCTGCGGCGAGACGGGACAGATCTATAAAGTGCGTGATATCCGCCGCGCACTCGATCGGACCGGCCGGAAGATCGCGCTCTTCGCGGACGCGTCGCAGGCGCCGCGCGTCGAGTCCTTCGAGCTCCAGCGCCTCGGCGCGGACATGGTCTCGCTCGACGCGCAGAAGGTGGGTGGGGTGCGCGGGATCGGCGCGCTCATCGCGCCGAGGAATATTCCCCTGCGACCGCTCAGTCTAGGCGGCGGGCAGGAGCGGGGACTGCGTCCGGGTACGGAGTCCCCGGCCCTCGCCGCGGCATTCGCGACCGCGCTTGAGGAATGCGCGCGGGATAGGTCTGCATTCACCGCAGCCGCTCGCGACAGACGGATCAAACTCACCGAGGCGTTACGCGCTATCCCTCGCATGGAAATCAACGAAGGGAAGCTCCAGGCCCCGCACATCCTCAATCTCTCGCTCATCGGTCGCGATACCGATTACCTCCTTGCGCTCCTCGACGAAGCCGGATTCGCGATCTCGACCAAGAGCGCCTGCGAGACGGACGAGGCGGGTTCGCGCGCGGTGCTCGCCATGACCGATGACGCCGCGCGCGCCTCCTCGACACTGCGCATCTCGTGGGGCCCCGCGACGAAGCCGCGGGACCTCGACCGCTTCGCGGACGCGCTTATTTCCACCGTTCGATTTGCGGACCAGAACGCGATATAGTAGGTACATACGCTATGGATATCGAAGACCTCAACAAGACCCAATTGCTCCTCCTCACGCTCCTCGTGAACTTCGTCACCTCGATCGCGACGGGGGTGCTGACCGTGTCCTTGCTCGACGAGACCTCGCCGACGGTCACCCAGACCGTGAACCGCATCGTGGAGCGCACCGTGGAGTCCGTCACCGAGGCGCCTGCCACAATCCCGGCCATCATCCCGCCGAAGGAGGTCGCGGCAGCGCCCTCCGACGAGGAGCGCCGCACGGCCGCCATCGCCGCCGCCGCTGCGCGCAGCGTCGAGATATATAAGAACGCAAGCGGCAAGGTCTTCGTCTCGCGCGGCACCTACCTCCCGAAATCCAAGGCGGTCGTCACCGCCGAGACAGTGTTCCTCCCGAGCGAGGTCGCCATCCTCTTCCCGGACGGCACCATGGTCGAGGCATCGAAGTCGAAGTCTGGCGGCGGCCTCGCGATCTACGGCTTCGCCGATACCGCCGTGCTGCCGCCGGCGCCCGGGTCGAACCTCGTCGCGACCGCGGACATCAAATCGGGGCAGACCGCGATCGGCCTTGCCGCTGACCGGAGCGCAGTCACCGGCATGGTGACCAAGGTCGAGGCGGCCGGCATTTCTGCGAGCGTCCCCGGCATTCCCGCCGGCGCCTCGATCGTGAACCTTGCGGGCAACGTCATCGGCATCTCGCAGGGGACCGGCGTCTTCATCCCGGCCGCAGCCGTCAACGAGCTCCTGTCTGCGCCCACCGCAGGCGCAGACGACGAGCGCGCGGCTTCGTAATTCCTTCATGGCGGCACCGTCATCGTAGCCATATGCCCCCCTTCAAGAACTTCACTACCAAGGCCAAGGAGGCCATCAAGAAGGCCCACGAACTCGCCATCGAGCGGGGCCAGAACCACGTCTCGCCGCTCCACCTATTAACAGCCCTCATCCACCAGGAGGAGAGCCTCGTGTTCTCGGTCCTCGACCGGCTGGATATCGATACGCTCCTGCTCGCCGATACCCTGCTTGAGGCGCTCGAGATGCCCGAGACGAGCTCGACGCTTTCTCCTTCCTATAACCTCTACCTCACCCCGGACCTCGCCCAGGCCATCGAGGCGGCAGGAAAGGTGGCGGCACGGATGAACGATTCGTTCATCGGCACCGAGCACCTCTTCGTCGCCGTCCTCGAGCACCCCGGCCAGGCCGGCGACATCCTCTCGCGCTTCCGCATCGATGCGGAGACCGTGACCGCGGTCCTGAAGGAGCTCAAGTCCGCGAAAGACGGCCAGGTCGCGGAGCCCAAGCGCTTCCGCGCGCTCGCGAAGTACACGCGCAACCTCACGAAGCTCGCGGCCGATAACGCGCTCGATCCGGTCATCGGGCGGGACCTCGAGATCAACCGCGTGATCCAGATCCTCTCGCGCCGCACCAAGAACAACCCCGTGCTCATCGGCGAGGCGGGCGTCGGCAAGACCGCGATCGCCGAGGGGCTCGCGGCACGCATCGCCTCCGGCGACGTCCCCGAGTCCCTCAAGGGGAAGGAGCTCCTCTCCCTCGATCTCGGCCTCATGGTCGCGGGGACGAAGTACCGCGGCGAGTTCGAGGAGCGCATGAAGAACATCATGAAAGAAGTCGAGAAGAGCAACGGAAAGGTCATCCTCTTCATCGACGAGCTCCACACCATCATCGGCGCGGGCTCCGCGGAAGGGGCGCTCGACGCAGGGAACATGCTCAAGCCCGCGCTCGCCCGCGGCGAGATCCGCGTCATCGGCGCGACGACCCTCAAGGAATACCAGCAGCACATCGAGAAGGACGCGGCCTTCACGCGCCGCTTCCAGTCGGTGTTCGTGAACGAGCCCTCCATCGAGGACGCGGTCGCCATCCTGCGCGGGCTCCGGGACAAGTACGAGCTCTTCCACGGGGTCCGCATCACCGACGGCGCGATCGTCTCCGCGGTCGACCTCTCCGCCCGCTACATCACGGACCGCTACCTCCCGGACAAGGCCATCGACCTCATCGACGAGGCCGCCTCGGGGCTGCGCATCGCGCTTGAGAACAAGCCGCCGCTCCTTGAGGAGACGGACCGCAAGATCCGCCGACTCGAGATCGAGCGGGAGGCCCTCAAGAAGGACGAGGAGAGCGAGAACGCCAAGGAGATCAAGGAGCGGGTGAAGGCCATCGATGCGGAGATCGCGGACCTGCGCGAAAAGACGGGCGAGCTCGAGCTCAAGTGGAAGAACGAGAAGGAGGTCCTCCAAGGGATCCGCGCCATCAAGGAGGAGCTCGAGAGCCTCCGGGTGCAGGCGGACAACGCGGAGGCGATGGCGGACCTCGGGACCGCAGCCGAGATCCGGTACGGCCGCATCCCGGCGTTGCAGAAGGAGCTCGAGGCGAAGACCAAGCGCCTGAAGACGCTGCAGAAATCACGGCGCATTTTGCACGAAGAGGTGACCGAGCACGAGATCGCGGGGGTCGTCTCCCGCTGGACCGGCATCCCGGTCGCGAAGATGCTCGAGGAGGAGGCCGCCAAGCTCGCGCGCATGGAGGAGGCCTTGAAGGACGCGGTCATCGGGCAGGACGCGGCGGTGAAGGCCATCGCGGACGCCGTGAAGCGCTCGCGGGTCGGGATCGCGGACCCCAACCGCCCCATCGGCTCATTCCTCTTCCTTGGCCCCACCGGGGTCGGCAAGACCGAGCTCTCCCGACGGCTCGCCGAGTTCATGTTCAACGATCCGGAGGCCCTGGTGCGCGTCGACATGTCGGAGTTCATGGAGAAGCATTCGGTCTCGAAGTTGATCGGCGCGCCCCCGGGATACGTCGGGTACGAGGAGGCCGGATCGCTCACCGAGCGCATCCGCCACCGCCCGTACGCCGTCGTCCTCTTCGACGAGATCGAGAAGGCGCACCCCGAGGTCTTCAACATCCTGCTCCAGGTGCTCGATTCCGGGCACCTCACCGACGGGAAGGGCCGGAAGGTGAATTTCAAGAACACCATCGTAGTGCTGACCTCGAATATCGGCGCCGAGTTCATGGACCGCATGGCCGGCATCGGCTTCGCGCAGTCCGGGAGCGACGATGCGCACCAGTACCAGCAGGTGAAGGACAAGGTCATGGAGGCCTTGAAGAACCAGTTCCGCCCCGAGTTCCTCAACCGCCTCGACGACATCATCATCTTCGACGTGCTCGGGAAGGAGGCGCTCGCGCAGATCGTCGACAAGCAGGTCCAGGAGGTGGTGGGCCGCCTCGGCGGAAAGCGCATCACGCTTACGCTCGACCCCGAGGTGAAAGCGTGGCTCGCCGAGGTGGGATACAACCCGCAGTACGGCGCCCGGCCGCTGCGCCGCGCGATCCAGGACAAGATCCTCACCCCGATCGCCTCCTTGATGGTGGAGCAGGGGATCATGGAAGGGGGCTCCGTCCAGGTCACCCTGAAGCAGGGCCAGCCGCACTTCGAGGTGCATAAGACGGCGCGTCGCAAGCGCTCGCGGGCCAAGGCGATTGCCTAACCGGGCCGCCTCTGGTACAGTCGGGTCTACATATGTCGCAGGATCGCCTCATCAAGCTTCGCTCCACGAAGTCCGACCACGTCTACTGGAGCCGCAAGAACAAGAAGAAAGTCGAACGGAAGATCGAGGTCAAGAAGTATGACCCGACCCTTCGCGAGCGCGTGGTGTACAAGGAAGTCAAGAAATAAGAGAAGCCGCCCGGAGGGGCGGTTTTCTCTTCCTGCTCTGGCGGGCCCACGAGGAATCGAACCTCGACCGACGGTTTTGGAGACCGACGTTCTACCATTAAACTATAGGCCCTACACTGCCCACGATAGCAGAAACCGGTATGTGGGCAAAGGCGCGCTTCGCCCAGCCGTAGCAAGCTACAATACATCCATGCACCGGTTCCGGGCACTCCTCCTCCTGCTTCTTGTCGCGATACTCATTGTCCCGGTTCCGGCCATCGCGCAGTCCAGCATCCCGCTGCTGGATCCCGGCTGGCACATCGTGCCGAATCCGCAGGAGCTCGACTCGACCTGCCCCGAAGACGCGCCGCTTGGCATTGGCGGGGTGCTCGTCCTCATGCAGAACCTCATGAATGCGGCGGTGGCGCTCACGGTCATTGTGCTCATCCTCGTCATCGCGTACGCGGGCTTCCTGCTCGTCACCTCGCCCTTCAGCAGTGAGAACCGGAGCAAGGCGAAGTCGACCCTCCTGAACGCCGTGATCGGCATGGCGCTCGTGCTCGCGTCCTGGCTCATCGTCGACTTCGTAATGAAGCTCATCTACGAGCCCGAATCCACGTTTGCCGGGGAGGCCCTCGGCCCCTGGAACCAGATCCTCGTCGGGGGCGATGCCTGCATCCGTGGGCGGGACGGCAATCCGCTCTTCGAGATCCCCTTCACGCGTGCGCCCCGGCCCGATACGAGCGTGGGGCTCGACCGGCCGGGCGGAACCGCAGGGCCCGGGCAGCCGGCGTCTCTTGGCGCGGGCGCCTGCTCGCCAGGCACCATCGCGACCGCGGCCGCAAACGGCGGATACGCCCTGACCGCTGCCCAGGTGCAGACGCTCTCCTGCCTCGCGAAGGCGGAAAGCTCCTGCGGGCAGAACATCAGCGGGGCGCGCTCCGCAAGCGGCCGGACCTCGACCGCGCACGGCATGTTCCAGGTCGTGATGGGATACGACGACAAATGCCATAACCTCAACATCCCGGTCTGCAGCGAGGCGGCGAAGCGCGCCGGATGGAAGGGCAGCGGCAACCTCAACTGCTCGCGGGCGTTCAGCGGCGGCAAGGTGCGCCCCGGTATGGAGGAGCTCGCGCGGGTCTGCCGTGCCGCGTCCACCAACCTCGATTGCAACGCGTCCGCCGCCGCCTGCCTCGTGAAGGAGAACCCGAATTTCAGCGATTGGACCGGCACCGGGGACGGACATTCGCACGCGGCGCAGAAGGCCTGTGTGCGACAATTCAATATATGAAGCGGATAGCGGTCATTGTCGGTGCGATCCTCCTCGTCCTCATCCTGGGCGTCGGCGTCTACCTCATGACGCGCGGGACGGACGAAGCGCCGCAAGCGCCGGGCGCCCCGCCGTTCCCGGCAGGCGGGCAGCTCATGCCGGAGCCATCGAGCGAACGGCTCCTCATCGCCGCGCAGGGCGGGGAGGTCGAGGTGAACGATTTCATCCACGACGGCATCACGGTCCGGGACGTGGTCAGCCCCGGCCGGTCCGTGCTTGTGGGCGACCTCGGGTACTGCCTCGCGGACGGCTCCTGCCCGAAGGCGACCGACGTCACGCGCTTCCACATCTCGTACGACGAGGAGGGGAGCTTCTTCACGATCGTGCTCCTTGCCGAACCCCTTTCCGAGGTGCGCCGCGAGGCGGAGCAGCATCTCATGAACCGGCTCGGCATCCCGGAGATCCTCGCCTGCCAGCTCAACTACTACGTCGGGACGCCCTCCTTCGTGAACGAGGCCTACAGCAACGGCAATATGCTCTTCAGCTTCTGCGAGGGCGCGACCCTGCTTCCGTAATATGCGCACCCTGCTCATCACGCTCCTCATCACCGCGGCGCTTGGTCTTGCCGCGCCTGCGTACGCGGCCGAGTCCACCTTCTTCGGCCCGATCGTGCCGGAGGAGTGCCAGAGCTGCCCCTGCGGGTTCGCGGGCGTGCTCGAGATCGCGCGGCACCTCATGAACTTCGCGGTCTCCTTCGGGATCATCGTGCTCACCATCATGCTCGTCTGGGGCGGCATCCTGTTCATCGCCTCGGCAGTGAATCCTGAGAGCCGCAGCAAGGCCAAATCGCTCCTCGGGGGCGCCTTCATCGGCATGGCGCTCATCTTGACCTCCTGGCTCATCGTGGACTTCGTCATGCGCGCCCTCTATAGCGGACCTGCGGGCATCGAAGGGAAGTTCGGTCCCTGGAACAGCATCCTCGCGGAAGACGCAGACTGGTGCATCGCTGCGAAGGAAGGGAAGGGATTCTTCGAGATACCGTTCATGCCGCTCGACGCGCCGAACGCAGAGCCGACCGAGGCGGACCCCAACCCGAACCCGACGCAGGTCGAGCCGTCGCCCATCGTCGGTAACGAGAAGACGGTGCGCCAGCAGCTTGCGGCCGCCGGCATCTCCGTGAACAAGAACCCATGCCCGACCGGCGTCCGGTATCAGGACGTCCGCGGCGGCTGCACGACGGTCGGCGGGCTGCGCCAGAACACGGTCGCGCAGACGATCACGCTCAAGAACATCTGCGGCTCGCTCATCGTCACGGGCGGCAACGAGCTCGGGCACGCAAGCGGCGGCATGAGCCATACGACCGGGTACAAGGTCGATTACGGCACCGGCATCGACGCCTGCATCCAGGGCGGCTCAGGCGGTTACTTCACCCGCAATGGCGCGCGCGGGGGAGATCCCCGATACCTCGACAAGTGCGGGAACGAGTATGTGCGGGAATCGAACCCGCCGCACTGGGACGTTACGGTCGTTAAGGTCTGTCCGAAGTGAGCTTCCGAAGCCACGCCTTTTGATGCCGCGCGTAGTGCCAGATACGGGATGAGAGAGTGGGGAGGAGGGAGGAGTGGTCGCGCGCGCCGCGGAGGTACTCCCCGACAATTTTGTATTCGAGGCCGAGCTCGTTGAGGCGCTCGTCGCCGACGTACGCACGCACCCGCTCGACTTCCTCGATGAGCCCGTTTCCGAGCGCCCGCTGCAGCCGGGTATGGATGCGCGAGCGCAGCTCATCGCGCTCCGGGTTGAGCACGATCCATTCGACCTGGTAGCGGGGGACGGCGTGCTCGCGCTCGGGCACCTGCCCATGCTGCTCGATGATCTCGAGCGCGCGTACCAAACGGCGCTTGTTGCTCGGGTCGAGCTTCGCGGCGCGGCGCGGGTCGCGCTCGCGGATCTCCCGCATCAGATCCTGGTTCGAGCGTTCGTCAAGCTGCTTGCGGAGCAGGGGATTGGCGGGCGTTTCCGCGGGCAATCCGTAGAGGAGCGCATCGAAATAGAAATGGGTGCCGCCCGCGAGGATGGGCTCCTTGCCGCGTTCGCGGAGAGACGAGATGAGCGCATCCGCGTCCTTCATGAAGTCGCCGGCGCTGTACGGGTCCTTGGGGTCCCGGATGTCGATGAGGTGGTGGGGGATGCCCTGCATCTCCTCCTTCGTGATCTTCTCCGTGCCGATATCGAGCATGCGGTACACCTGCCGGGAATCGACAGAGATGACTTCCCCGTCGAGCTGCTTGGCGAGCTCGATCGCGTGGGCCGACTTCCCCGATGCCGTCGGGCCCACGACGCACTTCAGCCTCCGTTCAGTGTCCATGGTCGAGAATTGGCGAAATGCTATCATACCGGGACCTAATTGAGATATCCGTATGGCCAAGGAACAGAAAAGCAACTATTGCGAGTATTGCGGGGACTTCCACGATCAGTACGGCGAGTATATGACCTCGGTACGGATCGGCGAGCAGATCCCGGACTACGAGTTCGAGGCCTTCGTCAATGACGAGGCCAAGACGATGAAGTTCTCCGACTTCCGGGGGAAGTGGCTCGTGATCATGTTCTACCCGGCCGACTTCACCTTCGTCTGCCCCACCGAGCTCGAGGAGATGGCCGGGCAGTACCCGAAGATCAAGGAGATGAACGGGGAGGTCATCTCCTTCTCGACCGATACCGTCTTCGTGCACAAGGCCTGGCACGACACATCGCCTGCGATCAAGAAGATCGACTTCCCCATGGGTGCCGACCCGACCGGCAAGATCGCGAGCGCGTTCGGGGTCCTCATCGAGGGCGGCGACCTCACGTTCGTTGTTGACGAAGGGCTCGCGCTCCGGGGCACCTTCATCGTGGACCCGAACGGGATACTGCGCACCATGGAGGTGCACGATAACTCGGTGGGCCGCGCAGCGGCGGAGACGGTCCGGAAACTGAGGGCCGCGCAGTTCGTCGAGGCCAATCCGGGCATGGTGTGCCCGGCGGCCTGGGACGAGGGGGATGCGGGGATGGAGCCGGGGATGGATAAGGTGGGGAAGATCTAACACATATAGCTCCCGGAACGGCGGTCGAAGCACCGCTGTTTTCGCTTATTTGAGTACGTGCTAGGGTTCGACTGGACCGGCCCTCGCCGTCCGTCCCTTTCACTAGGCCTGGGAGGCCGCTCATGTCACTGAATCCGAATACCCGTGCCCTCGTGCACGAAATGCTCGACTGCGGCGTGCTCGCGCTCCGCGACGTGGAGCGCGGCGAAGAGCCGTTCCTGTACTCGTCGGGGAACAAGGGTCCCGGCTACGCCATGGTCAAGGGCCTCGTCGCGCAACGCAGGCTCCTGCGAGCCCTTGTCCGGGAGCTCGCCATCGCGATCCACGAGGCTGCGGTCGGCATCGAGTACGTTGCCGGCAATGCGACCGGCGGCATGGTGCCCGCGTGGATCCTCGCCGAAGAGCTCACGGAACTCAGCGGTAAGGAAGTCCCCTACTTCTACGTCCGCGGTTCGCGCAAGGTGGGTGGCCACAGCGAGCAGATCACCGGCGACGACCTGAACGACTTCTTCACGCCCGGGCGTCGGGGCATCGTGATGGAGGAGCTGGTGAACTTCGCCGAGACCACCGTCAACAGCGCGCTGGTCCAACGCGAGGCCGGCTACGAGGTCAACCATGGCGCGACCATCCTCTTCTACGACCACCCGGTCGCGGCGGTACGGCTCGCCTCCTCCTCGATGGAGCTCTTCCATCTCATCACGATGAAAGAGCTCCTCGATGAGGCAGAGGAGACGGGCGTGTTCGAGTCCCGTCTCATCGCGGACTACCGCCGCTTCCTCGCCGACCCGCCGGCGTGGCAGCGCGCGCACGGCCTCGAGCCGGTGGTGGCCTGACATGACGGAGCATGCACCCTTCCTCTGGGTCGGGCTGGACGGGCTCGTACGCGACCGCGTGGAGACACGTGCGATCGCGGCCGAGCTCGCCAGCGTCCCGGGGAACTTCGGCTTCAAGGTCAATCTCGATTACGCCCTTGCGGTCGGCATCGGGAACCTGCGCCGGGGTCCGCTCAAGGAACGTCCGCTCTTCGTCGATCTCAAGATGTTGAACGGGGCGCGCACCATGACGCAAATCCTCATCGCTCTGGCGCATGAGGGCGTCACCGCTACCAACGCCTATGCGCTTGCGGGCGGCGGCGAATCCTACGGCGGTGACGAGCTCGCCCGATCGATCGCGGAGCTGCGCAGGCAGTTCTCGTCCACTCGGATGCGCGTCTACGGCGTCACCGTCCTGACGCACTATGGCGAGGCGTACAGCACGGCGCACTTCCGGGCACCGCTCGGGAAGGTCGTCCGGATGTTCGCCGAGGAATGCGTCACGGCGGGCGCTGATGGGGTGATCATGCCAGGCACGCAGCTCAAGGAAGTGGAGCATCTCCGCATCCTCAAGGTGCTGCCCGGCATCCGGCCCAGCTGGTACCGGGATACCCGGCACGAGCAGGAAACGGCGCCTGAAGCGGTCGCCGGAAGAAGCGATATCGAGGTCGTCTGCGGCAGCCCCATCATGAAGGACCGTGACCCAGCCGCAGCGCTCACTCGGATACTCGCCGCTCTCGTCTAGCGGGACGGGTGCCCAACCAATTCAAGCCCACGCCGGTCTCCGGCGCGGGCTTCCTCTTTATCTGCAGAGTTTATCGATTGCGCTTCACGAACGCCTGCCGGAGCGCGGCGAGATCCTTCGGGTCAAGGAGGAGCAGATTCCCTGCTGCCCGCGCTGCGAGGTCTCCGAAGAACATACCTGGGAGCGAGACGCCGGTGTCCGCCACGAGCCGGTTATTGATATGCAGCGGGGTGATGGCGCGCAGCGTGGTCGCGCTCTTGGCGACCACGATGCCGGTCAGCGTGCCGTCCGCGCGCACGACAGGGCCGCCCGAGACGCCGGCGCCGGCTGCGGTCGAGGAGGCAAGGGTCAGTAGGTCGGCGCCGGCGAGCGAGAAGGTGCGGACGTTTGAAACGGTCGTCGTGGTCACGATCCGGTCGAGCTCGTTCTGGAGCTCCGCGAAGTTCCGACCGTCGGTGGGGTAGCCGGCGACCGTCACCAGCTCCCCTTCGGCGACTCCAAAGAACGAGAGCGGGAGCGAAGGGAAGCGTTCAGGCATCGTCCCTTCCTTGACCCCCGTAATGCGCAGCAGCGCGAAGTCCCCTTCGCCGCTTCCCTTCGGCACCTTCTGCTTGAGGGCCTCGAGGTTCGCATCAATCCAGGTCGACGGGAAGTACATGACCTCGGCGGTGTACGTGCTTTCTGCGGGCGAGCCGGTGCGCACATGGCACTCGCCCTTCACGCGGCTCTTGTCGCCCGGCATGAGGAAGTACTGGGCCACGTGCGCGTTCGTGAGGATGATGCCGCGATCGCTCACGAAGACGCCGCTGCCGGAGGTCCCGAAGATCTTCTTCCCGACGGTGAGGCGGCAGTACAGGTTCACGGTCGCGTCCTCGACGGTTGAGGTTGCCGCGTAGGTCGGGACCGCGCCGACAACAAGCGCGAGCGTGATGGCGAGGGTAAGGTGCAGATATTTCATATGAGTGCCGGGGGAGAGACTCGAACTCTCAAGCCTTGCGGCAGGGGATTTTGAGACCCCCGTGTATACCGTTCCACCACCCCGGCGATATGGCCATCCTACTGCACACATTCCGCTCCGCAAAGCGCGACCGAATGCTACAATACGCGCATGAATTTCTTCGGGGGAGACGACGAGAAGAAACCGGCGGGATATACCGAGCCCACCAAGTACGATTCCGTGTACTGGGTGGCGGTGGATCGCATCGAGCCGAACCCGTACCAGCCGAGAAAGGAGTTTGATGAGGCGGCGCTCAAATCGCTTGCCG
>DASPKG010000054.1:0-35497 GCA_035628215.1 Minisyncoccota bacterium | reverse complement strand
CTCGTCCACGTGGATATGCGAGAAGAGGTCCGCCGCTTCGCCCCGCAGGTCCTCATGCCCCTCGAGGAGCTGCACCGGCAGACAGATGAGGTCATCGAAGTCGAGCGCCTTCTCCTTCTTCAAGGTGGCGTCGTAGTGCTCCCAGACCTCTGCGGCGATCCGGTTGCGGAAGCTCTCGCGGCCGTACCGCTCCTTGAACTGCTGGGCCGTGATCCCGTCCCCCTTCGCCTTGCTGATGCGCCCGAGGATGGCACGCGGCGCCACTTCCTTCGGGTCCACGTCGAGCGCCTTCAGGGCCTCCTTCACCGCCCGCTCGGAATCGTCGCGGTCGAAGATGCTGAAATACCGTGGGACGCCGATCCGCGAGCCGAAGCGCTCGAGGATGATCCGCCCGAGCCCGTGGAAGGTCACGACGATGGGGAGCGATGAGTCCCCGAGCCGTTCTGCGAGCCGCTCCCGCATCTCGCGCGCCGCCTTGTTCGTGAATGTGACCGCCAGAATCTTCTCCGGCGCGACCCCCTGGCGTATCAAATGGTAGATGCGGGTAGTTAAGACCCGGGTCTTGCCGCTCCCGGCGCCTGCAAGGACCGAGATCGGCCCCTCGGTCGCAAGTACGGCCTCCTTCTGTGCGTCGTTCAACCCCTCTAAGTGCTGCATCGTTCCTGCAATATACCGCGCAGTCCCTGTCCACGCCCGGAAAACTTGACTCATCGTCCAAAAATTGGCTTTCAACACCCTGCAACGGTTGAGGTTGACCCTGCCTCCCTACCCTTTATACTAGCTTCATCGAGTGAATCGCTGATACCCAAGTAAGGCTTATATACCCCGTATGTAAGCCTTGTTGTATTCTGAAGAACGACTGAAGCTACCCCGTTTCCCTTATTTCAAATCCTCAACAGCCTTCCCGTTCCACCGCGAAAGTCGCAAACGGAAATGCATATCGTGCGACCGCCGCCTTGATTGCGGCAGGCCTCATTCTTAGCCTCCTCGCGCTCCTCCTCCCCCGCTTTGCGGGCGCCTTCTGGCCGTTCGCGGGTGCCCGCGCGCAGGTTTCCGATACCCTGACCCACGATTCGAGCATGGAATTGCTCGATGCTGCGGTGAATAGCGACCCCAACCCCGCCAAGGGCGGCGGCGACCTCGCGCTGTCCGGCGACGCCGCGCTCCTGGCGAAGATGGGCCCCGAGGGCGCCATCTCCCCGCGCCAGGCGGCCGCCACCGCAAGCGAGGGCGGCGGGCAGATCACGACCTATACCGTGAAGGAGGGCGACAACGTCTCCGAGATCGCCGAGCGCTTCGGGGTCACGGTGAACACCATTTTGTGGGCCAATGACATTAAGAGCGCGAATCTCGTGAAGCCCGGCGATGAGCTCCTCATCCTCCCTGTTTCGGGCCTCCAGTACACGGTGCGCTCGGGCGACACCATCGCCGCGATCGCGAAGAAGTACGGCGCGGACCCCGAGGAAGTGGCCCTCTTCAACGGCCTCGAGTCCTCCGCTGACCTCAAGGCGGGATCAGACATCATCGTGCCGGGCGGCTCCCTGCCGACCAAGGCATCCGCTAAGAGCACGAAGACCGCGGGCACGAAGAGCTCCGGCGCGGCAGCGGCCTCCCGGAACCTCCCGGCCGTCTCCGGCTACTTCGGCAACCCCGTCCCGGGCGGCCGCCTCTCCCAGGGCGTCCACGGCTACAACGGCGTCGACATCGCCGCGCCGTCCGGCACCCCTATTTACGCAGCCGCAGCCGGCACGGTCGTCGTGGCCCGCAACAACGACGGCTATAACGGCGGCTACGGTAACTACATCGTGATCAGCCACGGCAACGGCACCCAGACCCTCTACGCGCACATGTCCCGCACCGCGGTCTCAGGCGGCGCCATCGCCAAGGGCGACCTCATCGGGTACGTCGGCAACACCGGCCGCTCGACCGGCAACCACCTCCACTTCGAGGTCCGCGGCGCGAAGAACCCGTTCGCGCGCTAACCGAAAGCCCCGCCTCATAGCGGGGTTTTTAGGACTTGAAGTTCACCACGTACTGGTACTCGCACTCGCAGGGGATGTGCTTGCAGGCATGGCAGCCATGCTTGAAGGAGGCGACGAGGCCCTTCTCGTAATCGATGCCGAGCGAATTGAAGACACCCATGAAGCAGGAGTAGAGATCCGCGGCCTCGAGGATGACCTTATCGAATTCGGCATCCTTATGGTTCCCGCGGTAGGTCATGACGGCCTCTGAGAACTCCCCGATCTCTTCCGCGAGATGGATGCCGGCATGCTCGAGGGTGCGGGAGGAAGCGGGATAGATCTCATTGAACATGACCTGGAGGTCGCGGATGGTGCGCGGGCGCCTTCGGGGGTCCACCACGACCTTCACGCGCCGCTGCACCTTCTTCGCCTTGCAGGCGCAGGGGCATTGCCCGCAGTACGAGCAGCGGTACGGGAAGCGCTCCCAGACGTGCCGCTCGAGATCGACGCCGAGCTGGGTCAGGAGCGACATGGTCCAGCTGATGGCGATCGTCATATTCATCCGCACCTTCTCCGGGTCCCCTTTGCGGATGCCCTTGAGGCCCCGCATGGTGAACCGCAGGATATTGGTCAGCATCTCGTCGGCGGTGAAGTGCCGACGGTTGTTCAGGCCGTAGACGGCGTCCGCGAAGCGCTGGTAGTCGGTTAAGGACGGGTAGGGCGTAAGCGCGGCCATGGGATACCCCAAGCCTAGACCGCTCCGGCCGCGGGCGCAACCGCCACCGGGAGCGTCCCCGAGAGCATGCGGTACGCGTGCACCATGGCGAGCACGGTTACGGGGACGGAGACGAAGAGCCCGATGACGAGCGCCGCAAGGCCGAGCAGGTTCACCCCAACGATCGCGAGCAAGAGCAGGAAGAGCTCGAGCCGGTGCCCGCGCGTGATCTGCGCGCTCTCCTTCAAGGACTGGAGGGGCCCCATGCCGCGGTCTACGACGAGGTAGAGCGCAAAGCCAAAGACGAGCGACACGATGAGCGCCGGGATGATGAGGAGCGCCATGACCACGGGCGGTACCGAAAGGAACTCGAGCGCCAGGTACGGCAGCCCGATGAAGAGCCAGAGCAGGATCGAGGTGCACAGGAAGCGCCAGTACGCGCGGAGGTGCAGAAGATCCGCGACGCGCGCGGACATCGGATCGTCATGGGCCTTCACGAAGAGGTTCGTCTGCCCGGTCGCGTAGAGCATGGAAATGAGGATGGCGAGCAGGACGCCGAGCGGCTCGAGGATGTATGAACCATGGGTCGCACGCTCGATGAGCGAGGTGAGCCCATCGACGAGCACGCCGACCGCGACCGCTCCCGCAAGGAGCCACGGCCGCTTCTTGAACGTCTCCCATCCGAACGAGAGGCATTCCTTGACGGAGAGCTTCATGAGGGGCTAGCCGTTCAGGTGCGCTTTGCAGGTCTTCGCCGCGGGCTCCGCTTCGAGCCGATCTTCCTCGATCGGGTTACCGCAGGCCGCGCAGGCGCCGTACGTACCCGCCTCGATGCGCTCGAGCGCGGCGACCACATCGTTGTAGCGGTTCTCGAGGTCCGTGAGGATGGCGGTGTTCTCCCGGAAGCCCTCGAGGAGGTCCGCCTGGTCGTTCGGATCGGCCTCCTGCCCCACCTCCTGCGGGATCGCCTCCCAGTCGTTGGGGTTGGCGGGATTGCGGCGCCCCACGGTCGAAAGCTCGGCCTCGAGCGTCGCCTTCTCGGTCGAGAGGCGCTCCTTGAAGTGTTCGATATTCATGGAGCGTACTCTACCACACCCTGCCTAGTCCCCTGATGAAAGCCGGGAGATGAGGTTCGTGAATGCGGCTTCGTCGCGCGCAAGGATGAGCAGGTCCTTCTGGGCGTACCCGTAGAGCATGAGGGTCGCTCCGGCGGTGTCCCGGAGCACGCGCACGTCGTGGTTGGCGACGACCGCGTCCGTGAAAGCGTCGAGCGGCCGAGCGGGCGGCTGGGCGACAGGGGTCGAGGTGCCAAGCGGCGCGCTCGCCGCAGTCGGGGCGAGGCTGCCTGCGGCCTTGGCCGGGAAGAGCACCGCGAGGTCCCGCGCGATGCTCGTCTCCCATGCGAGCATACCCGCGAACGTGCGCTCATAGGAGCTGGTCTTGAAGACGAAGAAGGGCCGCGTCTCCCCTCCTGCGCTCATGATGCCGACCGTGCTCTCGGGCGAGATGTTGCGGAGCAGGATCTGGGGCGCCGGGAGCTCCATCGCGTTGATGAGCGCGCCGCCGGAAAGCGGGGTCTCGATGACCCGTCCACGTTCGGTCGTGGTGGATTCCGAGAGGTACACCACGAGCACGCTGCCGTCGGGCAGGGGTTCGTTCGCGAGCGCCGCGATCTCGTTCATGAGGTCGGGACCGGAGGCCGAGAGGCGCACCTGCTCGTCCGCGAAGACGAGCGAGGACGCTGACGGCACGGCCGCGGGAAGCATGTTGGCGCGCATGACGTACCACGCTGCGCCGCCGAGCCCTGCGCCCCCGAGCGCGATGAGGACGACCGCGCCGGCAAGCATGAGCTGACTGCGGCGCTTCTTCGGTGATGCCGGTCTCTTCCCTGCGTCCTTCTGCGCGGCAAGCACCGAGAAGGTCGAGGCCTGCTTCTGGTCGATGCGGTCGGCGAAATCCGATTTGTACGTATGGATGGGAGACGGCTGCTCGGGTGCGCGGTTCACGGGCGGCAGGGGCGCGGGAGGGGGCGCAGGCGCCTCAAACTCCGGCTTCTCCAGCGGAGGTGGAGGCGGTATCGGCTTAGGTGGGGGTGGTGGCGGAGCCGCTACGGGCTTCGGTACGGGAGGGGGCGGAGGCGCGGAGGCTGCCTTCCCCGAGGTACCCGTGAGCGCGGCGACATCCTTCGCATACGTGCGGATGAATCTCGATTTATCCTCGGCGGGCTGCTGCGGCGAATCGCTCATGCTCATCAAAGTATAACCGGAACGGGCCACAGGATGTTCGTCCTGCGGCCTGCTCGTGCGCGGATGCGCGCCGTTAGGACCCTCGATGCGCGATCACGAAGCGCTTCGGGTTCTCGCACATATCGGTGAAGGCGTGCGCGGCCTCCTTCAGCTTCGCGGAAGAGGACTTCCCGAAGGAGATGACCTCTACCTGGCAGCCCTCGTTCATATCGAGGTACTCGATGAGCGGGACGAAGTCGCCGTCGCCGGTCGCCAGGATGATGGTATCGAGCTTCGGCGCGAGCTTCACGGCATCGATGGCGAGCCCGACGTCCCAGTCGGCCTTCTTGGCGCCGTCTGAGAACACCTGGAGCCCCTTCACCTTGGTCTCGATACCGATCTTCGTGAGCGCTTCGAAGAAGTTCTTCTCCTCACCGCTTTCGGTGGAGATGACGTAGGCGATGGCGCGGACGAGGACGCGGTTCCCGACGGCCTCCTCGAGGACGTTGGCGAAGTTCACGCGCGATTTATAAAGATGCTTGGCGCTGTGATAGAGGTTCTGCGTATCTATGAAAACCCCGACTCGCTGCGCCGGATGTTTGATCACGGGCATAGCTTGCGTATTAAAAGATTTGGTAAGTACGGATGGAGGATCCGCACGCGATTAATGATAGCACCTGCTTGGAAACGGGAATCGCGGGGTGTTCCCCGCGGTTCCTTACTTCTTGAGGCCGAGCTTCTTCACCAAGGCGTTGTATCCGCGCTTGTTGCTCTTCTCGAGGTACCGAAGATGGCTCCGGCGATCGGCGACCATCTGCAGGAGGCCGCGGCGCGAGTGGAAATCCTTCTTATTCTTCTTCAGATGAGCGGTGAGCTCATCGATTTTGCGGCTCAGGATAGCGATCTGGACCTGGGCAGAGCCCGTATCGGTCGGGTGATTCGCTGCGTCCTTGATGACGCCCGTTTTCACTCGTTTCGTAAGCATTGACCACACCTTACCACATCTTGATAATAATTGCAAGTGTTGTGGGGTATGAAGCGGCCTCCGCTAGGACCCCCGCTTGAAGCCCTCGAGCGCCTTCAGAATCTCGAGCGGGACCGTGAAGACCACGGTATTGGACTGGTCCGAGGAGATATCGTTGATCGATTGGAGCGTTCGGAGGTGGAGCGCACCCGGAATCTGCGAGAGCATTTGCGCCGCCTTCGCCACGTTCTCGGCAGCGGCGACTTCACCCTCCGAATTGATGATGACCGCCCGCTTCTCGCGCTCGGCCTCTGCCTGCTTAGCGATCGTGCGCTCCATCGCCTCCGGAAGGCTCACATCCTTAAGCTCCACGTTCTGGACCTTAAGGCCCCACGCGTCGGTTTCGAGGTCCACGATCTCGCGGATGCGGTCCGCGATCTTATCGCGGCCGGAGAGGAGTTCATCGAGCGTCACTTCGCCGACAATATTGCGCATGGTGGTCTGCGCGTACTGGGAAATGGCGTAGCGGAAGTCCTCCACCTCGATGATCGCCTTCTCGGCGTCCGAGACCTTGTAGTAGATGACGGCGTTCACGCGGACCGGAACGTTGTCGCGGGTGATGGCGTTCTGGTCCGGGACGTCCACCGCCTTGGTGCGCATATCCACCTTTTGGTAGCCCTGGAAGACCGGGATGATGATGCGCCAGCCCGGATTCATGATCCCCGAGAACCGGCCCATAGTGAAGCGGACGCCCCGCTCGTATTGGTTCACCTGGCGGATGAACACGACAGCGAGGAAGATGGCGATCGGGAGAATGACGAGTAGTTCCATATACGGAAAGTATAGCAATCCGGATACTTCGCACAACGGAGCGGTATACTGGTCCTATGGATGCTCGCTCGATGCTCCGCCAGTTCCTCGAATACACCGAGATCGAGCGCGGTCGCGCGGTCAAGACCATCGAAAATTACGAGCACTACCTCGACCGGTTCTTCACGCAGATGGAGATCAAGGAAGTCTCGGATATCACCGAGGAGCGGATCCGGGAATTCCGGTTGTGGCTGAACCGCCAGCCAGGAACCTCGGGCACCATGAAGCGCCGGACCCAGAACTACTACCTCATCGCGCTGCGGGCCTTCCTCAAGTTCCTCCGCAAGCGCGGCATCGAGGGGCTCAATCCGGAGCGCATCGAGCTTGCGAAGCTCCCCGAGCGGCAGATTGACCTCATCTCGAGCGCCGAGCTCGACCGGCTCATCAAGGCCGCGGACGGGACCGAGGAGAAGGCGCTCCGGGACCGCGCCATCCTCGAGCTCCTCTTCTCCACCGGACTGCGCGTTTCCGAACTCTGCGCGCTCAATTCGGATATCGACCTCTCGCGCGACGACCTCTCGGTGCGCGGCAAGGGAGACAAGGTGCGGGTGGTGTTCCTGTCGGACGCGAGCAAGGAAGCGGTCCGTACCTATATGAAGGCGCGCAAGGACATGGAGGAGGCGCTCTTTGTGAACATCCCGCGGGTCGGGAAGGATTCGAAGAAGACCCCGACGAGGCTCACGCCGCGGGGCGTCCAGCTCATCATCAAGCACTACGCGACCAAGGCCGGCATTACGAAGAAGGTCACGCCGCACGTGCTGCGCCATTCGTTTGCGACCGATCTCCTCTCGAACGGCGCGGATCTGCGCAGCGTTCAGGCACTTTTAGGTCATGCCTCCATCAATACAACTCAGATCTATACGCATGTGACGGATGCGCACTTACGAGAAGTACATAAGCGGTTCCATTCAAGGAAGTAGCACTTACGCGCGCTGCCACTCGATCCGCTCTCCCCTCCTGCGCATCTGCGCCATCGCGAGCTCGTCGTAGATACCATCGATGAGCTCGTAGCCCCTCGCCTCCTCGAGCGTCACCCATTCATACTGGTCAGTCTCCTCTTCCTGGAGCCGCACCTCCCCGCTCTCGTAATCGGCCATGCAAGAGATGACGAGGGATGGCGCGCCGTCTGCATGCACGGTCGCAAGGCTCGTCACGTACTCGATATTCGTTATCGAAAGTCCCACCTCCTCCTCGACTTCCCTTCGGAGCACGCGCTCGAGCACGTTATACCAGTAGTCCTTAGTGTCTTTGGGCATGGAGAGATAGTCCTTAGGCTCAAGCTTCCCGCCTGGCACCGTCCACATGCCTGGAAACCGCTTCTTGTTCGGGGAGCGGCGCGTGATGAGATATTTCCCATCCTTCACGATGATCGCGGTGATGACCACCTCGTGCCGGATGTCTTCCATACCGAGAGTATAGCCTGCTACTATGCGGCTATGCGCATCATGTCCTGGAACGTGAACGGCATCCGGGCGGTCCACCGCAAGGACCTGTTCGTACCGTTCATTAAGAAGCATAAGCCCGACATCCTCTGCCTCCAGGAGACCAAGGCCGAGCAGGAACAATCTCCCATAGACCTACCCGAATACGAGGAATATTGGAATTCCGCCAAGAATAAGAAGGGATACAGCGGGACGGCCATCTTCACCAAGATGACCCCAAACGACGTGGTCTACGGCATGACCGAGGATATCGCCAAGAAATACGGGCTCGCAGACGACGGGTACGGAGACCCCAATGAGGAGGGCCGCATTGTGGCAGCGGACATGTTCGACTTCTGGGTGGTCTCCGTCTATACGCCGAACGCCAAGGACGACCTCTCCCGGCTCCATCTTCGGCATAAGCAATGGGACCCCGCCTTCCTTGAATACATGAAGCGGCTCGAGGAGGAGAAACCCGTTATTTTCTGCGGTGATTTGAACGTCGCCCATACCCCGGACGACCTTGCCCGTCCCGATGCGAACGTCGGTATGAAGGGCTTCACGGACGAGGAGCGGGAAGGCATCGACCAGATCCTCAAGGCAGGATTCGTCGATACACTCCGGCTCTTCAAACAAGGGGCAGGTCACTACACTTGGTGGAGCCCATGGGGCAACGCACGAGAACGCAATGTCGGCTGGCGCATCGATTACATCTTTGCTTCTAAGACGCTCGCGAGACATGTAAAGCAGGCCGGCATCCATCCGGAAGTACTCGGCTCGGACCACTGCCCTGTTTCTATAGAGCTATAGGACATAAAGGACAAGTTATGCACACGTATGTCCTTTACGTTGTCCTTTATAAACCCTACTATTATCTGCAGACGGGGAGGGCTTGCGGATCAGTCCATGATGCGCGGCCTCTCCGCGCTTCGGTTGATCTTTGAGAGCTCTTTCTGTGCGTGCGTCTCACGGAAGGTTCGGGGCCGTCCAACGGCTTCGGAGCGTATCTCCGCCTATAAAACTGGGTCAGGCCCGGTTCCACGTGGAAACGCAACATAAATCATGCGAAATGCGTTTCTGCCCTTTCCCCAGCAGAATTCCAACAAAAGCCCCAGCTCCATTTTCTTGTTCTGCACCTCGCAGAACGCAAAGTAGCCAAAAGTAAGTAAGGGCCTCGTTTTTAGCTCGGAATCCGATTCTAAGCTAAGAACGAGGCCCTTTCTATTTCACGTGTAACCTACCCCACATGGTGCTTTTTAAGGATTTCCTGTATCTCCCGCTCCTCCTCGACCTCCCTTCTCTTCTTTCCCGACTCCCCCAATTCCTTGAGCTCCTGGTCTCCTAGCGATAGGAGCTCCTTCGTCCTAGCATCCAGATATTCCTCGGTATTCCTTGAAGGATCCTCAAGAACCTCCTCGAGGAGCGCATGGAGAATATGGCCTATCCTAGGCCCCGGTTTCACATGAAACTGTTCCATGAGGCGGTTCCCATCGGTTTTAAGCATCCCGACGGAGATGGGATCCCGAAGTGCCTCCTCGACCATTGCCTTATATCTCCTGAAGCGGAAGGGCTGCTCTTTAGGCCGGCCGGTACCGATACGGTCGCAGATGCGTAGATTCAGAAGATCCTCAATATTCTCAGGCCCGACATTCACGATCATTCGGCGGACCGCGGACAGGCTTATCTGATCAGGGTCCGAGAAGAACATGTGCCAACGGACCAGTTTACTCACCTTTTCGATTGTTTCGCGTGAAAACCGTAGATCCTCAAGGGCCTTCCTAACCGTCCTGCCGCCTACTACCTCATGCCCATGGAATGTCCAGTCCTTCTTCTCATCGGACCAGCGCCGGGTTTCAGGCTTAGATACATCATGGAAAAGAGCAGCGAGCCGGATATCAAGCGACCAGTCCTTGTCCGCAGCATGCTGGAGGGCGCGCATATTATGCTCGAAAACGTCGTAGCTATGGGCCTGGTTCTGATCAACCCCAATGCCCCGTATGAGATCGGGAGCAATATACTCGAGTATTCCCAGCTGATGAGCCAAAACGAGGGCCATCATAGGTTCCTTTGACTCCACAATTCTCACGAATTCTTCCCGAATCCTTTCACGTGAAATGTGCCTCAGATTCCCGGATTTAACCCTTATTGCCTCGGCCGTCTCGGAATCAAGGGCGAAGCCAAGCTCTGCCATAAGCCGGACTGCCCGCATGAGGCGGAGGGCGTCCTCTTCGAAGCGATCAGCCGGATTACCTACTGTACGCAGTACTTTAGCCTCGATGTCCTTTTGTCCTTTATAAGGGTCAACGAGCTGTCCTTTAGAATCCTCGAGGGCAATGGCGTTAATGGTGAAGTCCCGGCGGGCGAGATCGTCCTCAAGACTCTCCCCGAAGATGACCTCGTCAGGCCGGCGTTTGTCCGAATATCCGGTCTCCGTGCGGTAGGGAGTCACCTCGACTACGGCGAGCTTCGGGTCCTCGGCCCCGGTCTTCACCCCAACCGTCCCAAAATCGTTCTCATAGAAGGAGTCCGGGAAGACCCGCTGGATATCCTCGGGTCTGGCATTCGTGGTCACATCCCAGTCCTTTGGGGTCCGATTAAGGAGGAGGTCGCGAACGCAACCACCGACCAGGTAGGCCTCAAAGCCCTCTTTCCGGAGGCCGTCGGTTACGGCTTGTACCTCAAGCGGGATGGGGAAGCGCATCAGAAAAATACTAGTACGCTGGTGGCCAATCTCCTAGCCTGTAGTATCGTGCTACTACACGCTCCTGTGGTGAAATGGATATCACAACGGTCTTCGGAACCGTCGTTCCAGGTTCGAGTCCTGGCGGGAGCACCATGAAGCAGTCCGCGTTCCTTGCGCTCACTAAGAAGTATGGCACCCCGCTCTATGTCTACGACCGGAGCGCGATAGAAGCACAGGCCAAGAAGCTCACTAGCCACTTCCCAGGTGTCGCCGTTCGCTACGCAATGAAGGCGAACAGCAATCTGGAGGTCCTGAAGATCATCCGGAAGGCCGGAATCGGGATCGAGGCGGTGAGTCGGGGAGAGATCGAACGCGCATATGCGGCAGGCTTTGCTAAGGATGGTATAAGCTTCACCTGCTCTAACCTTACAGAATCCGAGCTGCGCTATGCAGCCAGGTATGCCGGACGCGTCTACCTCGACTCGCTCACCCAGCTCGAGCTCTGGGGGAAGGGAAGGCTCGGGAAAGAGATATCGCTTCGCTTGAATCAAGGGATAGGAGGTGGACACCATGCGCACGTCATCACCGGAGGGCCCGACAGCAAATTCGGGATCGATAAGAAGGATATTCCGGCAGCTAAGCGAATCGCCAAGAAGTACGGGCTCCTGATTACCGGGCTCATGCAGCACATTGGATCGAACGTGTTGGATTCAAAACTGTACGTTAAGGCTGCGCGAGCGCTCATTACCGCTGCTGCGGACTTCCCGGACGTCATCGCCATCGACTTTGGCGGCGGGCTTGGCGTGCCGTACAAGCCTGAGGAAGATCAGCTCGATCTCGCCGCACTTGGCAAGGCACTTGAGAAGGAAATGGAGGGGTTTGCTAAGAAACAGGGAAGAGGAATTCAGTTCGCCATGGAGCCTGGCCGTTTCCTTGTCGCCGAGGCAGGCACGCTTCTCGTTACCGTGACCGATATCAAGATAACCTATCGGCATACCTTTGTCGGCCTGGACTCTGGCTTCAATCATCTCGTCCGTCCGGCCATGTATGGCTCCTATCACCCCATCGAGAACCTCAGCCGGAAGGGAGGGAAACAGGTCCCGGTCACCGTGGCCGGGAACATCTGCGAATCCGGCGATCTCTTCGCCGTGAAGCGGATGATGCCGCTGCCGAAGATCGGGGATGTGCTCGCGATCCGGCTCGCGGGCGCCTATGGATATTCGATGGCCTCCACCTACAACCTCCGGCCACTTCCGAAGGAGATAATTGCTGGATAGGCGGGAGGTAACTGTGCTATGATGCCTCGCGAAGCGGATATGGTTTAGTGGTAAAACGCGTCCTTGCCAAGGACGAGTCGGGAGTTCGATTCTCCCTATCCGCACCAATGCAAAACGGCCCGAAGGGGCCGTTTTGCATTGTTCATAACTGTGGACATCCTAGGGGACAGTGGGGATAAAGGACATAGGACAAACAATGAATTGTCCTTCATGCTTCGAAAAAACTCAGCAAATACAAGGTATTTCTAAAGCACCCAATTATGCACTCGTTTGTCGGGGTGCGGAGAATTGAACTCCGTCTACCTGCTCCCAAAGCAGGCGTACTACCGGTATACGACACCCCGAATGGAGTGAGAATAGCACGGATTAGCGGTCCAGCTGCTTCACGAGGAAGGTGCCAAGGCGTTCGGAATCGTCGGTGAAGACGTCAACGAAGTCCGCCTTATAGCCGTTCTTGAAGTACCGATCGAAGTCCTCGCCACTATCCTGCTTGAAGCTCGATCGGATGTGAGCTGTGGTAACGGCCCGGGTCTCGCGGCTCGAGAATTCCCCGGTCTGGGTGCTCGTGGTGATGATCCCGATGAGCTCGCCGCTTGCGTTTGCGACCGCGCCGCCCGAAGAACCCTGCTGGGAGGCTGCTGAACCAGTGAGCGCGATGAGGTCGATCTGACCGTTATCGAAGCTGAAGCGGGTCCTCACCTTCGCGGTGACGAGCGTGGGGAAGAGAGAATTCTGGATCTGGCGCGAAGAGAGGGACTGGGCGCCATAGGTGCCAAGCGCGACCTCAGCGCCCTCCACGGGTACGCCCTTCCCGAGCGCGATATAGGGGAAACTGCCCGGCAATGGGAGGGGAGTTGCGCTCTCGGTGATCGCGAGGACAGCGAAATCGTGCTCGCCGGTGCCGCTTGCCCCTGCGGTCACAAGGGTGCGCGGATTAGCGGCCACCCACTGGCTCGAGACATACACAGGCTCGGCGCGGTAAGCGGTCTGGGCCGGATTCCCGGTCCGAATCGTGCAGGTAATCGTGCCCTTAGGGAGCGCGTCTCGGACAAGGTAGTACTGCCCGATATGGCTATTCGTGAGGATGAGACCCTTCGGGTCGAAGATGACCCCGCTGCCGGACATAGAGCGGACCCGCGAGTCCTTTGAGGTACAGACAATGTTCACGATGGCGCCCCGAAGCGTCGCAAGGGTTCCGGGGAGCCCGATGGCCGGGGCCTGGGGAAGGAGCGGCCCAAGGGTAGAGGGAGATCGCTTCGGGGGGAGTGGCGCACTCGAGGTCGCGGCCGGGCCGAAGATGCCGGTCACCTCGGGGGTGGTACTACTCATCGGAGTCCCATATAGGGAATTGAGGGTGATAAGGAGCGCCGAGAGGGCGGAGAGAACGCCTTGGAGGGCAGGCATACCTAAACGCTACACTGTTGCTTCCTAAAAATACAGAGGAGGTACGGTATGCTATTGTGCCTACCGAAGCGGGATTAGTTTAATGGTAGAACATCAGTTTTCCAAACTGAGAGCAGGAGTTCGATTCTCCTATCCCGCACCAAAGCTCATCTTCATTGATTCTCCAGCGTATTGTTGTATTGTCCGTAGTAGGTACAGGGCAAACAATTATTAAATGGCTTATTTACTATGCTAAATGCAATCTCTAAGATCGGTTTGGTAGTACTCGCCGCGGTGATCGGCGCCGTTGCCGTGCTCGGCTTCGCGCCCACCGCAAGCGCCCAGTTCGCGCAGACCACCCAGTGCGTCTTCACCCGCGATCTCTTCCTCGGCGCCTTCGGCGAGGATGTGCGCTGCCTCCAGCGCTACCTCAACGCGTCAGGCTACCCAGTCGCGTACACCGGCGCTGGCTCCTATGGTCGCGAGGGCTACAGCTTCGGGCCCCTCACCCAGGCAGCCGTTGCGCGTTGGCAGGCGGCGACCGGCCAGCAGGTGACCGGCGTCTTCCGTGTCTCCGCTCTCGCCGGCAACCCGTCCAACCCGTTCTCGAACACGCCGATCATCGACACGCGTAACTCGAACCGCAATCGCAGCAATGATGCGGACCGTCGGGACGCCCGCGAGGCGATCGACGATGCCCGCGAGGCGATCGACGACGCGCGCGATGACATTTCGGACGCCAGGCGCGCGAACAAGAACGTGCGTGACGCCGAGGACCTCCTTGATGAGGCCCGCGACGACCTGAAGAGGGCCCGCCGCGCCTACAATGACGGCGATTACGATGACGCGGTCGACTTCGCCGACGATGCGGAGGAGAACGCCGAGGATGCCGTCGATGAGATCGGTTCCTCGAGCACGAGCGCATCTGAGGCCAATGCCCGCCGCGCGATCGAGGAGGCGGACGATGCCATCGATGACGCCTGGGAGGAGATCGATGATGCTGACGATGACGGTGAGGACGTCGATGATGCCGAGGACCTCCTCGATGAGGCCGAGGACGAATACGAGGACGCTCTCGATGCCTTCGATCGCAAGGACTACCGCGATGCGATCGACCACGCTGAGGAGGCCGAGGAGCTTGCCGACGACGCAGTCGATGAGATCGACGACTAAGCCAGCCCACTCCTTTGAAAGCACCCGCTTCGGCGGGTGCTTTCGTTTCTCGAGCATGTGTGTGGTATATCCTTATCCTTATGGAAGGTAATCTTGATTCGACACGCAAAAACGAAGTACATCGCTCTCGTTCAGGCGAGTCGTTCGCGCCTGAGGTTGATCTCAATAACCCACGACTTCAGATCGCACTGGCCATACGCGCATTTCCCGATGCTCCCAGCCCTTCTGCGGCCTTTAAATTGTGGATGGATAAGGAGGAAGACGGCGCAACACTAGCTCAGCGGTTTCGTGGATTGCGAGATACTAAGGGGGACGACTTTCCGGTCAATATGGCTAATCCGGAGGAATTAGATGCGCTGATAGCTGAGACCCAGCAGCACCCCCCGCACCCGACTCTTCATTGATTTTCATCCCTACGAGCGTACGCTTCAGGCATGGAACCGCTCGCCAACCGCATCCGCCCCCAGTCCCTCGATGAGTTCGTGGGCCAGGAGCATTTGGTCGGGAAGAATAAGCCGCTCCGGGTCGCTATCGAGAAGCAGCACCGGTTCTCCTTCATCCTCTGGGGACCGCCCGGAACCGGTAAGACCACCATCGCCCGCATCTACGCCCGCGCGCTCGCGGCCGAGCTCTACGAGCTCTCCGCGGTTTCGGCCGGCAAGGAGGATATCCGGAAGATCGTCGGGGAGGGGAAGGGCCCGACCTTGGGGCTGCGCCCCAAGGTCCTCTTCCTCGACGAGATCCACCGCTTCAACAAGGCGCAGCAGGACTTCCTCTTGCCGTACGTCGAAAGCGGGGAGCTGACGTTGATCGGTGCGACGACCGAGAACCCCTCCTTCGAGGTCATCCCGGCGCTTCTTTCCCGCGCCCGGGTCTTCGTACTCGAACCACTTTCAGAGGAATCGCTTCGGGCGATCGTCGCTCGGGCGAAGATCAAGCTTTCCAACGACGCGTTCGATTGGCTCCTCGGCTACGCCAATGGCGACGCCCGCCGGGCGCTCACCATCCTCGAGGGCGCGAAATCCCTCTATGGAAAGGTATCGGTTGATACGCTCAATAAGGCACTCGAGGACCCGCACCTGCGCTACGATAAGAAGGGCGACGAGCACTACGACACCATCAGCGCGTTCATTAAGAGCATGCGGGCCTCGCAACCCGACGCCGCCATGTACTACCTCGCTCGGATGGTGGAGGCGGGGGAGGACCCACTCTTCATCGCGCGCAGGATGGTCATCTTTGCCTCGGAGGATATCGGGCTCGCGCAACCGACGGCCTTGGTGGTCGCAAACGCGGTCTTCCGCGCCTGTGAAGTGATCGGGTATCCTGAGTGCGCCATCAATCTCGCGCATGGGGTCGCCTATCTTTCGAACGCAGCGAAGGATAAGTCGGCATATGAGGCACTCGGTGAAGCGCAGGGAGACGTGCGCCGGCATGGCAACCTTCCGATTCCGAAGAAGATCCGGAATGCGCCCACGAAGCTCATGAAGGACCTCGGGTACAAGAAGGGATACAAGCGATACGACACGGAGAGTTATATGCCGGAGAAGCTGAAGGATAGGAAGTATTTCAGAAAAGAAGACCGCGCCGAGTAGGCGCGGCTAGGTGATCACGGATCTCGATTATCGAGCAAGCCGCTGTTGGGCGCGCGCGAATATGATCGAGTCAATTTCGTAACCGATGTATATACCCTCTCGCTCTAATACGTGTAGGCCCAGCGTGGCAGTACCCATGAACACTTCCAGTACCGTGTCGCCAGACTTGAAGTGCCCAATCTCAAAGAAGGTTCTACAAAACTCGTCCGTATAAGGACAGTGGTGCTCCTCAAGATCGTATACGTAGTTCTGATAGTAGATGTTCCCACCCAGGAATTCAGAAGATTTCTTGGTGAACACAAGCCACTGGCAGCTGTTCGAGTGCGTTTCATCCAACTCCGCCGTGACTGGCGGAGAGATGAATCCGTCCCCATGAGTCGCATCTTCGTTGCCCTTATGGGTCTGAACGAAATTTATATGCCGCTCGCTCAGGTGCAGCTGTGACCTCAACGCTGCCTGCTGCCACAGGGCTGCAAGCTGCACGAAATGGCCCTGCACGATCGCAGTATCCGCCACCTCGATGATGAGCCTCCCTTCTGGATGCAGGACGCGTGCACATTCAGCGATTACTCGTTCCATCATCTGGCAGTACTGCTCGAGGGAAGTCTTGTCTACGAACTGGCCGTACACCGTTCCGTCGTTATAGGGGGTAGACGCAACGATAAGATTGACGGAATTGCTCCGCACCTCGCTCATATCCTCCGCAGATTTGTTGTATATGGAATGCATATCTTGCTCCTATCAGTCGCGCAGGCATGCGCGACTGAATGGGAGGGGCGACGCTTGGTCGCCCGTAAAGAGCTGCTCCCTCTGCTACTTATTTCTTGAAGGCAGCAATGGTCGCTTCCAGGCGCTTACGGTATATGGTGGTAATTCCCCAGAAGCCTGACTCGCGCAGCAACGCCTTTTGCTCGCTCTCAGTGAAGTTGATCTCCTCATCCTCGAGATAATGCGCATGCCACGCTTCCCGTAGATCGGACCGCCCCATGTCGTCGAGCACGCTAATGTTCTTGAGCTGTTCGGCGAGTTGAAGCATGTGTTCCATAGGGTCGTCGAGGCCGAACTTATCGGCATTCACGAAGAGCCCGCCAGGCACCAGCACACGTCCGATTTTCCGCATCAGGCGCCACCGATAGTCGTGCGGGAGATTATGCAAAACGCATCCAGAAGCCACAATCTCCGCACTCCGAGCCGGCAGGCGACCGATCGCCTCAAGCGCGTCCATCTCGTAAAAGGTGACACGATTGCCGAACCGCTCGAGCCGCACCCTCGCTTGATCCATCATCGCAGGTTCGTTGTCGATGGCGATGAGCGTGGTGCGCGGATCGGCATCGAGAATGCGCTCGGCCGTGAAGCCGGTACCGCACCCGATATCGATGGTCGGCAGAATCTCGATCGGCGTGTGCGTGAGCGCAAATGCCTCGATCGCCGTGTGGATCGTGTCCTGGTGTTCGTCGTAGTGCGGAATCATGACCCGCACCAGATCGTAGTCTTCGCTCAATTTCCCGGCGAAACGGTGTCCAGTTTCCATATCACCTCTCCTATGGGCATATGCGGTTAGCTGCGGCCCATATACCAAGGGCGATCATGCCAACCTGCATGAGGACGTATAGGGCGCCGCACACCCAGCAGTTGTTTTCCTGACCAATCTCTTTGAGTTCTTGAAAGAACACGCGCATGATTTTTCTCCTATCAGGTGCGGAACATATCCGCACCTGAATGGGAGGGGCGATGTATCGCCCCGGAATGCTCCTTTCTCCCTAAAAGTTGTACTTGCCGCCGAACCAGAAGACCGAAGGCGTCTGATCCGTGTCCTCCCAGCCCGCCTGCGCCGCGAAGCGTTCGGTGACCTGGCGCGACAGCGACGTGGTGACCCGGAAGAACGAGTAGCCGCGCGAGCTGATCGGATGCCGGATGTCGGCCGACAGCGTCGTACGATCGTCGAGCGCGAAAGATCCACGCACGCCGGGCTGCACGATGCCCTCGTTCGGCAGGTCCTTCACGCCGACGAGCTGCACGAACCGCACCAGGGGCGCGATCGTGAGCCTGCCGCGCGTGACGGGAAGGCTCAGGTCCGCGTAGCCCGCGACGATGTCGTCCTTCGGCTCGCCGAGGGAGTCGTCGAGGCTGACGAAAAAGTACTGTGCCGCTAGCTGGACCTTCAGGGGACCGACCTGGTCGTCGTAGTAGACGGATAGGTCGATCTCGTTCGCGGTGTCGCCCGCCAGACCGCCGCTCACCCACAGGTCGTAGGAGAGTCTGCCGCAGGTGCGGGTCGCGCCGCCCTGGACGACCGGCTGGTCGGAAGCCTCCGCGCCGACGTCCTTCAGGATGTAACCGCTCGCGGCCTTCCCGTAGAGGGTGTCGGTACAGTCGGCGAGGGCGTTCTGGGCGGACCCGAGAAGCATCGCCGAAAGAAGAAGAGCAAGCGTGATACGCATACCAAGTCCTCCATGAGGTTGTTTGATCAGCGCTCATCGCTGTCTGTGCATATAAAAGCAAAAGGTGTCAAGTTGGTCAACATATGTCGAACAAATGTTGACAAATATTCGACAACAGTTAGCCTTAGCATATGGACGAACAGCTCCTCATTTCGCTTGGCCTCAATACGCGGGAAGCCAAGGTCTACAAGGCAGTGTTGAGAGCCCGCGAGCTGGATCCGGCGCGCCTTGCGAAGGCGACCGGCATTAAGCGCACGACCGCATACAGTATCGCCCGGAGCCTCATCGAGAAAGGACTTCTGATAGAGGACTCCAGCCGCCGCCCACGCGTATTTCGTCCTGCGGCGACCGAGGATCTCGCGCTTGCGGTGGAGACGGAACGGAAGCGCTCTGAAGAGCGCCAGCAACTCCTGAAGAAGCTCGCGGAGGAAGTTTCCATGGTTAACGCGGAGACGACCTATCCGGTGCCCCGCATCAAATTCACTGAAGAATCAAAACTCGAAGCCTACTTTCCGCAGGTCTTCCCGATATGGATGGAATCCATGATTGAAACCAAAGAGTACGGCTTCTGGGGGTACCAGGACGCAACTCTTGTTGAGGCCTATGAGGATCAACTCCACTATTGGTGGAGCATCGCGCCGCCTGAGCTCTATGTGAAGCTCCTCACGAACCTTTCCTCGGCGGAGCGCCGCATGATGGGGAAGTATGAGCGACGGGATATGAAATATTGGGGAGAAGCGACGAATTTTATCTCGAGCACCTGGATATGCGGCGACTACGTCATTATGATCAACACCCGGCAACACCCGCATTACATGGTCGAGATCCATTCGAGGCTCCTTGCGCATGACCAGCGCGAAGTGTTCCGCAATCTTTGGGACCTAGTGTAAGCAAAAGCCCCGGTTTCCCGGGGCTCCTTGCTCTAGAACCGAGCGATTTACTTAACCGCGTCCTTGAGCGCCTTTGCAGCGCGGAACTTCGGGGTGCGGGTCGCAGCGATCTTGATGGTCTCGCCGGTGCGCGGGTTGCGGCCGGTGCGAGCGGGCCTGGCCTTGGCGCTGAAGATGCCGAGGCCGGCGATCGAGACTTCGTCACCGGACTTGAGGCCGCTCGAGATTGCCTCGATGATGGTCTCAACGGCGCGCTCTGCGTCCGCCTTGGTGCTGCCGAGAGTCTCCTGCACCTTTGCTGCGATATCTGCTTTGTTCATGGTGTTTGTCGCGTAATTAGGGGTAATCCCTTGTAGGGCTTAGGTAAGCCCTACCGAGAGGGCTACGCGCAAAGTATAGGAAATGAGCCATTTTACGCAATAGCTGAGGAATTTGGCCGTGGATAGTGAAAAATCGCCCAGCGGGCGACTTTTCAGCAGTGGTGTCAATGCAGCCATTAGCGCGCAAACTCCACCACCCGGTTCTCCCGGATGACGTTCACCTTGATTTCACCCGGATACTTGAGCTCCGCCTGCACGCGCTCCGCGATCTGGCGCGCCAAGCGGTGCATCTCGAGGTCCGAGACCTTGCCCGGGTTCACGAAGATGCGGATCTCGCGGCCCGCAGAGATGGCGTACACCTTCTCGACGCCCTCGAAGCCTTTGGCGATGCGCTCGAGGTCCCCGAGGCGCTCGAGATACCGCTCGACCGTGTCCCGGCGGGCGCCCGGACGACCCGCAGAGACCGCGTCCGCGACCTGCACGATGACCGACTCCGGCGTTTCATACGGATATTCCTCGTGGTGCGACTGCATCGCCTGGATGACTTCTTTCGCCACCCCGAACTTCTCGAGGATGCGGCGGCCGATCTCCACGTGCGTACCCTGCACCTCGTGGTCCACGGCCTTGCCGATGTCATGCAGGAGTGCGCCGGCGCGCGCGACGTCCACGTCCGCCCCAAGCTCGGTCGCGAGCATACCGGCGATATGCGCCATTTCGATGGAGTGCTGGAGTACGTTCTGGCCGTAGCTCGTGCGGAAATGGAGCCGACCCAAGAGCGCGACGAGCCTCGGGTCGAGCCCCACGACCCCGACCTCGTACGCGGCCTCCTCGCCCTTCTGCTTCACCATGTCCTGCACCTGCTTCTTGGCCTTCTCGACGGTCTCTTCTATCTTCGCCGGCTGGATGCGGCCGTCCTCAAGGAGGTTCTCAAGCGCGAGCTTAGCGATATGGCGGCGGAGCGGATCGAAGGAGGAGAGGGAGATCTTATCGGGGGCATCATCGATGATGACGTCCACACCGGTGGCGCGCTCGAAGGTCTTGATGTTCCGGCCCTCCTTGCCGATGATCTTTCCCTTGGCCTCCTCAGACGGCAGCGTGACGGAAAGCGTCATGATGTCCGCGTTCACCGAGGAGCCGAGGCGGTGGATGGTCGCAAGGAGTATCGCGCGAGCCTTCTCCTCGAGCTGCTTCCTGCCGTGCGCTTCGAGCTTCTGGAGACGCGCGAGCAGCGTCTCGGTCTCGGTCTCTTCGAGGTCCTTCATGAGGAGGGTACGCGCCTCTGCTTCCGAGAGGCGGCCCATGCGCACGAGCTCGAGGCGGCGCTCCTTGAGAAGCTTCTCCGCTTCGCGCTTCAAGTTCGCGGCTTCGTTCTCGCGATTGCGCACGTCTTCTGCTTCGCTCGCGAGCGTGCGCTCGCGTTCGTCGAGGAATTCCTCGCGCTTGGCGAGCCGTTCCGCGGACTTTGCGATCGCGTCCTCGCGCGTCTTCAACGGAAGCGCGATCTCAGCCTCGAGTTTTTCCGCACGCGCTTCAGCTTCGGTGATGATGCGGTTCGCACGTTCCTTCGCC
Source organism: Minisyncoccota bacterium (assembly GCA_035628215.1). Taxonomy (GTDB): domain Bacteria; phylum Patescibacteriota; class Minisyncoccia; order Phycocordibacterales; family Phycocordibacteraceae; genus C7867-001. The sequence continues at coordinate 14,013 of DASPKG010000054.1, read as the reverse complement.
TCGAGCAGCTTCTGTTTCACCTCGAGCTCGAGCGAGCCGCGCTGCCCGAGCGCGATCAGGAGACGCAGCACGTACCCGAGCGCGATGCCCGCGAGCCCCGACAGGGCAAGCAGGGCCAATATCAATTTGATGGACATACCAGTGTGCCGAATCACCCTTCGGTGAAACGGATGAGAGCAAGTTAAGGGTCAGCCGGAATGCGGTCGGATAATCGTTCGGTCGCAACTGACACGGGCAGGGTATCATGGCTCCTCGGCCCATCCTAGAAACCACAACAGCCCGCGGAATTCCGCGGGCTGTTGTGGTTCACTCATCTATTTCTTATACACGCTATCGATGATCCCGTACTTCTTCGCCTCGTCCGCCATCATAAAGTAGTCGCGATCGACGTCCTTCTCGATCTTCTCGACCGGCTGCCCGGTATTCTTCGCGAGGATCTTATTGAGGCGCTCGCGGGTCGCGATGATGTGCTTGGCGGTGATCTCGATATCGGTCGCCTGCCCCTGCGCACCGCCCCAGGGCTGGTGGATCATGACCTCGGCGTTCGGGAGCGCGTAGCGCTTGCCCTTCTCGCCGGCGGAGAGGATGACTGCCGCGGCGGATGCCGCCATGCCCACGCAGACGGTGGAGACGTTAGGCTTCACATGATTCATAGTGTCGAGGATCGCGAGACCCGCAGTCACCGAGCCGCCCGGCGAGTTGATGTAGAGCGAGATGTCCTTCTTCGGATCTTCCGATTCGAGGAAGAGGAGCTGTGCGATGATGAGGTTCGCGATATCGTCATCGATGCCGCCACCGAGGAACACGATGCGCTCCTTGAGGAGGCGCGAATAGATGTCGTAGGCGCGCTCGCCAAAGGGCGATTTCTCGACGACCATCGGGACGAGCATGGATGCGCGGGGTGCGTTGTTCATAGTGTGCGCATGGTACCAAAAACGTAGCCGCGGCGCACGCCGCGGCTATTTCGCGATTTCCTCGAGCGATTGCTCGGTCGCGAGCCGTTCGCCCCAGCTGTAGAACGCGGCGGTGATGATGAGGGCCACGATGAGGAAGATCGCGATGATGGCGCCCCAGCCGCCCTTGGCCTTCGGGGTTGCCGGTGCGGGTTTCACAACCGGTGGAGGAATCGGGGGTGGAGGGATGGGCGGTGGAAGAGGTCGCGGTGGCGGCGGAGGCGGTATCACGGGCCTCGGTTCCGCGACCGGTACGATGGGCTGCGGCAGTACGGGTTCCTTCGGCGCAAGCGGTATCGGTCCTCCTGATGGTTCCATGTACGGAGTATAGCGAGCGGCAACGCTTTAGGCGAACGGGGAAAAGAAAGAGCCCGCGCTGCGCGCGGGCTCTTTCTTTTCCGGAGGATTACTTCTTTTCCTCGTACAGTTTGCGGGCATGCTCGAACGCTGCTTCGGCGTCGGCCTTGCCCTTGAAGCCGTTGATCGTGACCACGGCCTCCTCACCCTTCAACTGCTTGTAGGTCTCGAAGAAATGCTGGATCTCCTTGAGTGTGTGCTTATTGAGATCCGGGAGATCGCGCACGTCCTCCCAGCGCTTATCCTTCACCGGTACGGCGATGACTTTGTAATCGTTCTCGCCGGTGTCGATCATCTCCATGAGCGCGACGGGACGGACCTTAACTAGAACGCCGGTCGGGATGGGGAAGGTGGTGAGTACGACCACGTCGAGCGCGTCACCGTCGTCCCACAGGGTCTGCGGCACGAAGCCGTATTCGGCGGGGAAGGCCGCGGCCGAGTAGTTGGCGCGGTCGAGCTTGATGAGCCCGGTTTCCTTGTCGATCTCGTACTTGTTTTGGGAACCCTTGGAGACTTCGATAATGACGTTCATCTCGTCCTTCGAGCCTGCGGGGATGTCGTGAAGAAGGTTCATAGAGGTAATTATGCCTGATTCGCGCTCTGGCTCTCGCTCGTGACGTCCCGATCATCGGGATTCACGGGAGTGCCGTCGTCGCCGAGCTTCGTTTCATCCTCCACCGTGAGTGCGCCGGTATCGTCCGATGCATCTTCCTCGGAGGTGATGACGGACTCGTTCTCGTTCGGGGCGATGCCCGCTTCGATAGACGGGCTGTCCTCGACGCCGGCCTCCTCGGCCTCGATCTCCGCTTCCGCGGCGATGGTCGAGTCGTGCGCCTTCTGCTTGTCGAAGGAGATCTCATCGGCGCCTGCGCCGCCCACGGGGCCGCCGGTCGACTCGATGTCGATGTTCCAGCCGGTGAGCTTCGCCGCGAGCCGCACGTTCTGGCCGCCGCGCCCGATCGCAAGGGACTGCTGATCTTCCGAGACGGTCACCTTCGCACGGTGGTTCGTCTCGTCGAGGTCGACGGTGAGCACGGAAGCGGGGGAGAGGGATTCCTTGATGAAGGCCGCCTGGTCCTCCGACCACTCGATGATGTCGATGCGCTCGCCGCCCAGTTCGCTCATGACGGTCGAGACGCGGACCCCGCGCTGGCCGACAAGCGACCCGACCGGATCCACGTGCGGATCGACCGAGGCGATCGCGATCTTCGTGCGGGAGCCCGGTTCGCGGGCGACCCCCTTCACCTCGATGGAGCCCGACGCGAGCTCGGGCGCCTCCATCTCGAAGAGACGGATGAGGAAGCGTGGGTGGCTGCGCGAGAGCCTGAGGTATACGCCGCGGAAGCCCTCGTCCACCGCGTAGAGGTAGGCGCGGATGCGCTCGCCGGTGCGGTAGCGCTCGCCCGGGATCTGCTCCTCGTAGGGGATGATGCCGGTCGCGCGGCCGAGGTCGACGAAGATCGCGCCGCGCTCGATGCGCTGCACGATGCCCGAGACGATCTCACCCTTCTTGTGCGCGAACTCGTCGAGGATGGAGAGCTTCTCCGCCTCGCGGATCTTCTGGATCACGACCTGCTTGGCGGTCTGCGCCGCGATGCGGCCGAAGTCGTCCTGGGGCTCCAAGGGGAAGATGAGCTCCTCGCCCAAGGTGACGTCGCGCTTGATACGCTTGGCGTCCTCGATGAGCATGTGCTTCTCGGCGTCGAAGCGCGGGAGCTCGCCCTCGGCGACCTCCTCCTCGCGGTCATGGTGGGGGTGGTGGGCCGGGAGCTCATTCGTCTCCTCGCCCTCCTCGAGGAAGCGGACCATGGTGTCGTCCACCACCGTCTTCACCTGCTCGAAGGATACGGTGCCGGTATCCATATCGAGCTTGCCGCGGATGACCTGCCCGCGCTTGCCGTATTCCTTCTTGTAGGCGGTCGCCATCGCGCTCTCGATGGCGTCGATCATCGTCGCCTTCGTAATGCCCCGCTCCTCGAACTCTCCCAGCACCGAGTTAATCGTCTTCAGATCCAACATACTCCGGTATTTAGTTGTGTATTCAATTGTCGCCCTTAAAAAGAAAGGCCCGCGGGTGCGGACATTTCAGATAGCGAAAACATACCATATATAGGACGGAACAGTCAATGAAGGCTAGAATGGGGCATATGGAGCACGATCTCTCCCGCCGCGCGACCCCCGAGGAGCTCGAGGACATCCTCCGGAGCCCGGTGTACGCGCCCTGGACCCTGAAGGAATACGAACATTGGTCGCTGCGGCTCAACATCACGAAGCAGGAGCTGCCCGGCCGATCAACCGCGTGGCTCAAGCGCCATGTGGACCAGATGAGCCTCGCTGAGCTCACGAAGGAGGAGCTCCATGAGCTCGTGTATACGATCATTCCGGAGTTCACGGACGCGATGCGCTCGTGGCTCCCGCTCCGTACGCTCAACGTCGAATGGCTCGGGAACGAAACGAAGCACCATCGCGGGCATGGGCACATGCATTTCACGCCTCGGCTCGATGCACCGCTCACATTCAATGGCCGCGAGTACGTGGACCTCACACCCACCACGCGGAAGTCGAATCCGCGGCTCACGCTCTCCGAGGAGGAGCTGCGGCCCATCTTCGAACACCTGAAGGGTCTTCTGAATAATTAGGTCAGGATCGGGTCGGTATACAGGCCTCGCTCAAGCCCAAGACGGTTTCGCCACGCTTCAAGCCGCAGGCTGATTCGCTCAAGTCGCGGATCTGGCTGCGTCGTATTCGTGATGAATACGCGCACAACCTCTAGACCATAGTCTGAACCAAGATCAGCGACAATGACCTCATGACCACGCTGCTTTAAGTCAGCGAGGAACTCTGGCACAGACCATGCAGGTTCGCTTCCGTCCCATGGTTGATCGGAGGGAGCGAGGAGATGCTCGATATGAGGCCGGAAGAGCGGGTCGGACCAGGCGTACGCCGCATTCCCGAGCACGCCTGCAACGCTCACCACGTCCTCCCACTTCCATTCGTCGTTCATGACCGCAGAGAGCCCTTCGTACATCTGCACTGATTCGCATACGGCTCGGGCGACCGCGGTCGCCCAGGAGAATGAAGCGCCCGTTCCGTGCGCGAACGCAGGGATACCACCCTGCGTATCAACCAGAACCGCATGGACCACAGGTACACCCCAATCGAGGGACAGGTCCTTCACACTGAGCTTGAATCCACGTTTCTCGAGCGCCTGCACGATAGCAATGACCTTCGGGTCCAGGTCCCGGACCGCTTCGAGCGGAATATCCGGAAGATTCATGCGGCAACGCATGGTGATCCAGTACGCATCACGTTCGATGACCTCGAAGATACCGCTCAAGGCCGCGTCTTCACGGGACGAGCCTGCCGCAAGGCCCATGGTGTGATGCAGCGAGAATAGACGGGTGCGCGTGGTTTCCGGCACGTATTCAAAATAGGAGAGCTCCGCAGGCAGGAACGCTGTCTCGTCGCGGGAGATGTTCCGCGCCGGTAGCCATTCGCTCGGTATCTGAGAATCGAATGCATCTCGTGGTCCGGCGAGTGTGCCGAGACCCCAATCTTTGCCGCGATAAAGATTCTGGTACGTATCCGTACCTCGTTGAGCCCTCACTCGTTCGCTTGGACCACGTGCTGCGAGCCGCTCTACGGCTTCACCAAGCGTGGAGCGCTTTGCCTGCTCCTGATCCAATCCCTTGCCTTCAGCAAGGACTCCCTCTGGTCCCTCGATCAGATATACCGGGGCGAGCCTCCCGATCTCATCGCTGATGGGAGTACGCTGGCGGAGGTGATATCCCATCTGTGCGAGGGCATCCTCAACCGCTCCCCAATCTACGGCGCATACGTGCGCGGAGCTACGCGTGCCGAAATGTTCAACCGTTCCGAAATCGAATCGGCGAGTTTCGGACAATACCGGTTTCTGCTCGATCGCTATGTTCTGCTGCTCGTAGAACCGCTGGAGCTGCTTCGCTTTTCCGCGCACGGAGGCATCGCCTGCGAATATGGCGCGGGCCTCTTCCGTCGCATGGACGGATACAATCTCTTCGCCTGCAGGTAGGCTATAGATTCCCTTTCCCGGGAAGAAGGTAATGGTTGGTTGCTGCATAAAATATACGGATTCGGGCAGGTCTATGACCTACCCGAAGTGTCCGTTCGGCCTCCGTAGGCCTATTGCTTGGCGATGAACGAGGAAGCGCCCTGTCCGGCCATGACGGGGGACGAGGACTTGCCCTGGGCTGCCGATATGACGGCATGCGAAGACACACCCTGTCCGGCCATTGCGATATAGCTGGTTTTCATAGCTTCGTGGTTAAGGAATATGTGTCATCGGAGGGGAATCCCGACGCAGTCAGTCTAGGTCAGTGCGGTCATTTCTGTCATATTTGTCGACTTTTTGCATTTTTTGCTGCTTTTAAATATATGATGTAAAGTGAATATGTTGTCGAATTTCTCGACACATATGCTCCACCATGGCAAAAAGTACCGAAATTACTGCGTCTCTTGAGGGTCTTGGCCTCGGCGCCAACGAGGCGGCGGTATACATCGCCATGCTTTCGCTCGGCCCGGCAACGGTTCTAAGCATTTCTCGAGCCTCTGGGGTGAAGCGAACCACGATTTATAACGTTCTTGAGAGCCTCAAGCAGAAGGGTCTCGTTCGGACCGACGTCCGCGGGTTCAAGCAGCTCTATGCGGCCGAGCACCCGAAGAAGCTCGAGAGCATGCTCGAGCAGCGACGCGGAGCGCTCCTCGATCTCCTGCCCGAGCTCGAGGCCCAGTTCGACCTCAAGCGGGGAGAATCCTTCATCAAGTACTACGAAGGCGTAGGCGCGATCCGGAACGCATACTTCGAGATGCTCGAGGGGCTTAATCACGATGACGAGTTCCTCGTCGTCGGTGATCCGGACCGGTGGGAGGACATGAACGGGAGCTTCGCGACGGAATTCATCCGCGAGCGCAACCGGAAGAAGCTTCGTATCCGGATGATGCTGGTCGATTCGTCAACCGCACGGCGCTACAAGGAGCACGAAACAAACTTCCAGGAGACCATCAAAATGCTCCCCGCGGACTCGAAGGTAGATACGAACCTCGTCGTCACGCCCCGTAAGGTGATCATCCAGCAGATGCTGAAGCCAAGCATACTCGTCTCGATTGAAAACAAGAGCATCATCACGATGCACACCGAACTTTTCAATGTGATGTGGCGCAATCTATGAGCAGCGACTGCTATACTTTTAGCACGTAGCTATGCAGGTATCAGAAAGCGAACTCAAAGAGTTCATCCTCGATTCCGGACTCGTTGCCCGGAAGGACGTCGAGGATGCCGCGAAGGAAGCGGAGGAGCGCGGCCAATCCATCGGCGATATCCTCGTCTCGCGTGGGACGCTCTCGGCTGACGCGCTCCGCCGCATCAAGGCGTACGTGCTCGGCATCCCCTTCGTGAACCTGAAGGACCGCAAGATCCCGCTCGACGTGCTCTCCTTGATCCCCGAGCCCATCGCCCGCACGCACTCCATCGTCGCGTTCAGGAAGAGCGGCAACGACCTCGAGATCGCCATGCTCGATACAGAAGACCTCGCCTCGATCGAGTCCGTGAAGAAGAAGACGGGGTTGAAGATCCTCCCCCGCCTTACGGACGATGAATCTCTGAAGTCGGTCCTCGTGCAATACCAGAAGTCGCTGAAGGAGGAGTTCGGCGACCTCATCTCCACCGAGGCCGGGAAGCTCAACCTCATCAAGGAGGCGGGCGGGGAGGAGGTCTCGGGCGAGGACCTCAAGAAGATGGCCGAGGACCTGCCGATCGTGCGCATCGTGGACACGCTGCTTCGCCACGCCATCATCCAGGACGCCTCCGACATCCACATCGAGCACTCGGAGACGGAGGTCATCGTCCGGTACCGCATCGACGGCGTCCTGCATGACGCCATGACCCTCCCGAAGAACGCGGCCGCGGGCCTGGTCGCTCGCATCAAGGTCTTGGCGAATTTGAAGCTCGACGAGAAGCGGCTCCCGCAGGACGGCCGTTTCAAGATGCAGACGGAGTCGGAGGCGGTGTCCTTCCGCGTATCGCTCCTGCCGACCTACTACGGCGAGAAGGTCGTGATGCGCCTCCTTCGCGAGGGCGGCGCCGAGGGCTTCTCGCTTGAGGCGCTCGGCTTCCATGGCGAGACCTTGGAGCGCATCCATACCGCGACCCGCCTGACGACCGGCATCATCCTCGTGTCAGGGCCGACCGGGTCCGGCAAGACGACCACCCTGTATACCATCCTCGATATTCTGAATACGCCGGACGTGAACATCTCCACGGTCGAGGACCCGATCGAGTACCAGATGAAGCGCGTGAATCAGACGCAGGTGAATCCCGCGATCGGGTTCACGTTCGCCAACGGGCTGCGCGCCCTCCTGCGCCAGGACCCGAACATCATCATGGTGGGCGAGATCCGCGACGGCGAGACGGCGGCGCTTGCGATCAATGCGGCCTTGACCGGCCACCTCGTGCTCTCGACCATCCATACGAACTCAGCCTCGGGCGCGATCCCGCGCCTCATCGATATGGGCGTCGAGCCGTTCCTCATGGTGTCGACGCTTCGCGTCGTCGTGGGCCAGCGGCTCGTCCGAAGGCTCTGCGAAGGAAAGGAGCAGTACACCTTGGATAGCGAGGAGCGCGCGAAGGTCGCGCATGAGGACAAGTTCGAGGCCGCGCTGAAGGCGCTCCACGACGAGAAGCTCGTGAAGACGACCGTGAAGCTCGATACCCTCCCGTTCTATAAGCCCACGCCGAGCACCGAGTGCGAGGAAGGGTACAAGGGCCGCATCGGCATCCACGAGGTGCTCACCGTCTCGCCGGCGATCCGCGACCTCATCCTCCATAGCGGGACCTCGGACCAGATCGAGGAGCAGGCGAGGAAGGAAGGCATGCTCACCATGCTCGAGGACGGCCTCTACAAGGCCGCCAAGGGCACGACCTCCATCGAGGAGGTGCTGCGCGCGGTGACCGATAGTGCCTAGCGCTGTCCCGAAGGCCCTGCTGGGTATAGAGTGAAGTAAGGAGATCATACAGGGGTACTGCCCTGTTGAGTGAATTACGGCGGGTACCAAGCGGCAAGTGCATTGTCGGCGAGGTGAACGACACGCACGGCGGACTAGTGGCGACGAGCGAACCCTGCGAGCTTATGGAGGCGCTCGCACTCGCCCGAAGCTTCAGCAAGTCCTTCGCGCACCATGTCTACCTGGTCCTCGATCACCAGGACAACATCGTCCTCAATGTCACGGCTCGTGCCGCCTGACCCCGACCGCCTTTCCACCCCAGGGAAGGCGGTCAGTCCATATATCGGGGATAGCGAGCGATGCGCGTGCGTAATGGAGGTATAAATACGGCAGAGCTGCACTCTGCAGCTGGGAGGATGTTCCATGAAATCCTTGATGACTGTTTCGGCGATCGTCGCTGCGATCGTGGTCGGGCTCGCGTCGCATGCGATGCTCGGCGACGTGCCGTACCTGATGAAGGTGCCGCATGTGGTCCCGGCAGGCGTGCTCGCTGCGCTCATCGCGCTCCTGCTGCTCCACATCTCGAGGGCCGAGCTCGTGCCGATCGCCGCATTCACCATCGGCCTGTTCTTCGTCGGCCTCATCTTCGGCACCATCGGGGCCTCGTACGGGCCGCAGATGCTGGTCATCGGCAGCGTGTGCTGGCTCGTGGCCCTCGCCGGCTGCGTCCCGCTCGCGTTCACCTGGTTCGTCCAGATCGTGGTGGGGCATTCGCTCGCTGAGTCAGCGAAGTGACGTTCGCGTTGGCCCGGTTCTCCCTCGCGGGGACCCGGGCCGAACGTTTGTGCGTGCTAAGATTTTTGCATAATGAAGTACCGCGTGACGCTGAAGCGTGCGGACGGCTCCGAGGAAAAGCGGACGATGGACGCGCCGTCTCGGTTCGCGGTGTACACCGATGCCGAGAAGGAGGGCGCCACCGTCGTGTCGGTGGACGAGGGCGGCGGGATGCCGCCCTTCCTCGCGAAGCTCGCGGAGGTGCAGATCGGCAGCGGGGTGAAGATGGAGGAGCGCATCACGTTCACCAAGAACCTCTCCGCCATGCTCACCGCGGGCCTCTCGCTCTCCCGCGCCCTCTCGGTCATCGAGCGGCAGTCGACCAATAAGTCCCTGAAGAAGATCGTCGTGGACCTCTCCGAGCGCGTGAAGAAGGGCGAGGCCTTCCATGAGGCCTTGGCCGCGCACCGCAACATCTTCTCGGACCTTTTCATCGCGATGACGAAGGCGGGCGAGGAGTCGGGCACGCTCGCGGAGGCCCTGAAGGTCGTGGCGCGGCAGATGGACCGGGCGCATTCCCTCAATAAGAAGATCAAGGGGGCGATGATCTACCCCTCGATCATCCTCGTCGCGGTGGTCTTGATCGGCATCCTGATGCTCATCTACGTCGTCCCGACCCTCTCGAATACCTTCAAGGAGCTCGGGGTGGAATTGCCGGCGGCAACGAAGGCCGTGATCGGCGCCTCCGACTTTATGGCGAGCCATCCCATCCTCGTCCTGACCCTCTTTGCGATCATTGTCGCAGGCATCATCCTCTTCACGCGGACCAAGACCGGCTCGAGCATCGTGGTGGCGGTCGCGCTCCGCATCCCGGTCATCGGGGAGCTTGTGCGTGAGACGTACAGCGCGCGCGCGGCCCGTGCGCTTGCCTCGCTTCTGTCGGCGGGCGTCGAGATGCTCTCCGCGCTCTCCATCACCGCGGAAGTAGTGGGGGAGCGGCGCTTCAGCAAGGTCATCGCGGAGGCGGAAACGAGGGTCCGCAAGGGCGAGACGCTGTCGGCGACCTTCAACGATTACCCGAAGCTCTACCCGGTCTTCATCGCCGACATGATCGCGGTCGGGGAAGAGACCGGCAAGGTGGCGGACATGCTCGGGCAGGTGGCCGAATACTACGAGAGCGATGTCGAAGACCGCACGAAGGACCTCTCGACTATCATCGAGCCAGTGCTCATGCTCTTCATCGGCGGCGTAGTGGGCATCTTCGCGCTCTCGATGATCAGCCCGATCTACTCGCTGTCAGATAAGATTTAGGGTTTGAAATCTGGGCTTTCAGACAAGTCGAGGCAGGTTCGGTTATCCGAAGAGTCTCCAGTCTAGAAATACTTCTTAAATCGACCCCGTAGCCGGGATGCTTTACTGCTATCTCGGTAAATAACTACCTCATGTTTCCGCTTTTTCGAGAGGAGATTTTCGAGGTCAGTCCTGAACCCATCAGTCATTTTTTCGTTTGCTGCAAAAAGGTGATTTAGGGATACGGCTAGTTGCTTGTTTAGCTTAAGCTCAATACAGACATCGCCTATAACATGCAAGATATTTGATGAGCTCGCACTTTTCGTGTCCACCACATGCCCCTCGGCAGGTTTAGGAAGAAACCTCCTAACCACTTCCTTATCAAGCGCGGTCCCGCCCTCTATCAGCACATGAACCCTACCCCCTATATTGGCGAGCTCTCCCATGATTCGCCTAGTGCGCGAATCGTTCAAAAGCACAAAGAATTCATGGGCTTCAAGAATTAATGCCTTCGTATCGATCTTCAGAAGGAGAAGATCATAGAGAAGATTGAGGACGAATATATCGATCTCGGCAATTGAATGGAATGTATAGGAGAGGCGATCTCCTTTATTAAGCCGGGACACTTCCTGAGCCAGGTAGCTCGGTGTTGTCTTTTGCCGTACGAGTTTCCGGAAGAAGTCATAGGAGTCAGCAAGCCAAATCTTATTGACTGACAAAAGGCGGCCCTCCTCTACTACAACCTCCTTCTTTTTAAGAGAGGCGACTGCCTTATAGAACCCCGCTCGGGAACAGCGGCTTCTCTCGACATACTTCTGGTACAACTCAGCGACACTTCGCGGAGTATGTATTACCTCCATGAGAATCGAATTCTCCAGCGAAGAGAAGGTCATCTTCATATAGCGAGAGTACAAGAATTCCTCACTTTGTCTACTTTTGGTAGACAAGGAACCCATCTAGATCCATTTCCTGTCCATTTGGCCGATCACTTCCAAAATACCTTCGGGTTCTAACTCCGGGACCCGCCCACCAACAGGAGGCAGCAATGTCACTCAAACAGCTTGAGCGGGAACTGGATGCGAGTCCGGCAATGGCCTCGCACCATCCGTTCTTTTCCAGGTTCTCGGGGGAAAAGACTTCCGAGCAGATCGCACGCTTCGCCGCCCAGTGGTATCTGGCGGCCCGCAACCACAAGCGAGCCTTTCCGTTCCTCGTCGCCATCACCGAGGACGATGAGACCCGTCGGGAGCTCATCGAGATCCTGCGCGACGAGTACGGCAATGGCGAACCAGACAAGGTGCACGCCCGGCTCCTCCGCAAGTTCATGATCGAGGGCGCCGGGCTTTCGGCCGATCAGATCGACTCGCTCGAAATGATCCCGGAAGTCGCCGAGTTCGGCGAGACCACGCTCAAGGTTTGGCGCGATGGCGACCCCATCGTCGCCTATGGTTACCACTACGCGCTCGAACGGATCGCCGCATCGATCCATCCGGCCTTCTTCGAAGGACTCAAGGGAAACGGCTTTTCACCGGATTCCCTCGAGTACTTCCAGTATCACAGCCGGGCAGAAGAGGAGCATGTACATGCAGCCGAAGCCGGCTTCCTCCGCTACGACGCAGAAGGGGACGGCGAGAAGCTGCGGCAGGGCGCAGAGCTGGGAGCGGCCGCACTCGCGAAAATGTGGGACGGCTTCGACCGGCACGTCTTCCACTGACAGTGGACTTACTCGGCGAGCCCGCTTCGGCGGGCTCTTCTCTATACGAGGGTTCCAACGTCGTCCCAGACTATCGTAACCTTCTCATTCTTACCTTTGTTCTTACAGGCATGACCCCCTTCCGCCACGCTACGGCCGCCGCGCTCTACATCGCGCTTCTGGTTACCAGCGTCTGGAGCATCTCCACATTCTTCGAGCCCAAGGAGACCATCCTCGTCCCCATGGCCGTGCTCGGCACCCTCGTGTTCTCTGCCGCGCTCATGGCCTACCTCTTCTTCGCCAAGCCACTCATTCTATTTCGCGATGGGAAGGCCGAAGAAGGCATCCGCTTCTTCCTCACGACGCTCGGCATCTTCATGGGCTACGTCCTGCTCGCGATCGTGCTTGTCTTTGCGCTTTCGTATCTCTAGCTAGCGGTCTGCCCACGCGTGTGGATCGCCGATGAAGTCGAGCATCTTCGCATGGATATCGGGATGCGAGGCGAAGATGATCCGCTCGTGGGTCGAGCAGAGCTCCTTCAAGCTCCCCGTCCAGCGCCTCCAGGCGCCCTCCTCGAAGACGCTGATCGCGCCGCCTGCGGAAGCCACGAGAAATAATCCCGCAGCATAGTCGTAGGACTTAAGGCCGAAGGTGAGGTATGCGTCGATGCGGTTTGCGGCCACGTACGCGAGCTCGAGCGCGCTTGAGCCGTAGGCGTGGCATTTCCCGAAGGCGACCGCCAGCTCCTTCTGGAGCGCAAAGCCTGCGGGACGCATCCATTCCTCGGTCTTCCCCCGGCCGATCGAGATGACGTACCGGCCACCAAGCGGATCGGCGGTCAGGTTATGGACGTGCTCGTTCTCGTAGACGCCCTCGTCCATGAGCGACGAGAAGGTCTGGCGCGTGAAGGGATTGTGCACGATGCCGAAGGAGTCTTCGGCGGTATCGCCCAGCCGCGCGACCGATACCGCGCAGAAGGGGATCTTCCGGATGAAATTATCGGTCCCGTCGATGGGGTCCACATGCCATACGAAGCCGGAGGTGCCGTCCTTCGAGCCGTGCTCCTCCCCGACGATCGCGTCGTCCGGGAACTGCTGGTTGATGAACGCAAGCAGCCGCGTCTCGATCTCCTGGTCCACCTTGGTGACCACCGAGCCATCGTCCTTCAGCTCGTTCGCGCTCTCATTGGCGTTGAAATACGCGAAGGCGAGCGTTCCTGCATCCTCGATGGTCTCAATGAGCCGGTGATATGTGGCGCGTATATCCATGCCGACAGTATCGCATGCTGGGCCATGCATACTCCGCCCATGGAGGCCACCGCCCATCTCCTGCTCATTCCCATCGAGCCGATGCCGGTAGGGACGCCGTACCCGGGCAGGGCAGGCCACCCCGCTCCACTGCAGCGTGATGCCATGTTTCGCCTTCCGGAGCACGAGGGCCTCGACGAGCTCCGCCGCGACCTTAGGGCGGCCGTCGCGGGGCGCTTGGTTGAGCTCATCTCCACGGAGGGGACTTCCCGCCCGGAAGCCGGCACCACGCAACGCTGCTCACCCTCCTTGCTCGCGATGAGGCGCGCGATCGTACGGTCGTCGACGAATTCCGCTTCTAAGGGCGCGCGTGCGCTATCATGGTTCCATGTTCTTCTACACGCCCACCCGCGGCATGTCGCTCATGGACGTCATCATCGGCTCGGCGGTGACGCTCATCGTTTTCGTGGGGCTCTTCGGGCTCCTGCGCGCCTCCTTCGTAGTCTCGTCGCTCACGAAATCGAAGGCGATCGCGACCTCGATCGCCGCGCGGCACCTCGAGTACATCCGCTCGCTCCCATACGACGAGCTCGGCACCCAGGGCGGCATCCCTGCGGGCGTCATCCCGCAGATCGTCGTCTCGACCGAGAACGGGATCTCGTTCGAGACCCGCACCTTCGTGCGCTACGTGGACGATCCGGCCGACGGGCTCGGGCCCGCC
>DASPKG010000053.1:0-2022 GCA_035628215.1 Minisyncoccota bacterium | reverse complement strand
CGCGGACCGGCTCGGGATGGGGCGCCTCAAGAAGGAGCTCGAGGACCTCGCCTTCCCGGCGGTCGACCCCGATGCCTACCACCACGCGGTCGAGGTGCGCAAACTCAAGACCAAGGAGACCGAAGCGGGGCTCGCGCGCGTGCAGAAGGACCTCCAGCATGCCCTGGTCCGCAAGGGCATCCAGAACTTCTCGACGGCCATTCGCATGAAAGGGCTCTGGAGCCTACACCAGAAATTGAAGCGCAAGGGGGACGACATCACCCGCATCCACGATATCGCCGCGCTGCGCGTCATCGTGCCCACGATCGACGACTGCTACACCGCGCTTGGCGTCATCCACGCGCTCTGGAAACCGCTCCCCGGCGAGTTCAAGGACTACATCTCCTTCCCGAAGCCCAACGGCTACCAATCGCTCCATACCACCGTCATCACGCCGGAGGCGGGCATCGTCGAGATGCAGGTGCGCACGGGCGAGATGCACCAGCGCGCGCAGTTCGGCATCGCCTCCCACATGTCGTACAAGGAGCTTGGCAAGGCAGCGCCCAAAGCCGCCTTCCGCCGGCTCTCCTTTCCGTGGGTGCGCGACCTCATCCCCACGCTCCTCAACTTCAAGCGCCAGCCGCAACCGGCTGCACCAGAGAAGAAACCCGCGGACGTTCCGCGCTGGCTCACCGAGCTTGCGGACGCCCACGCATCGGTCGCGGGCACGAACGATTTCGTCGAAGGCCTCAAGTCCGACTTCTTCTCGCACCGCGTGTTCGTGTTCACGCCCAAGGGCGACGTGATCGACCTGCCGATAGAATCGACGCCCGCGGACTTCGCCTACGCCATCCACTCGGACCTCGGGGACCACATGCAGGGCGCGAAGGTGAACGGCAAGCTCGTCTCCTTCGACACCAAGCTCCGCAACGGCGACATCGTGGAGATCATCCGCCGGGAGTCGGCGCACCCCACCGCCAAATGGCTGGATTTCGTGAAGACGTCGGTGGCCCGCAAGCACATCCGCGCCGCGCTCGAGGAGCATGAGCGGCCCGTGGTCCGCGATCCGATCAAGTCCGTGAAGAAGGAGCAGCGGCTCGAGCAGAAGAAGCAGGAACGCCGCAACGCCAAGAAGGCGTTCAAAAAGAAAAAGGGGAAGTAGCTAGACCGTGAAGTTGCGCACCGAGTAGAGCTCGTGGTCCTGCTTCGGGGCCTCCGCGATCGAAGAGGTGTTGGGATGGAGCATGGGCGTCGTCTCCGCAAGCTGCTCATCGGTCACGTCCGCAGGCTGGTCCGCCATCACGGTCTTGCTCTCCTGCTGCGCAGCGAGGGCGGCGAGGATGTGGGTGAGGTCCTCCGGCGAGAAGAACTCGATGAGGACCCGGCCGCCCTTGGGCCGGTTCTCGATCACGACGCGGGTGCCGAGCGCCTCCGTGAGCGACTTCTCCATCTCCATGACCTCGGGCGTCTTGTCGTGCTTGCGGATCTTGTCGGTCGCGATGCGGCGCGCCATCTGCTCGACGATGCGCACCGAGGTCTTCTTGAGGATGATCTCCTTGAAGAGCGTTTCCTGCTCCTGCGGACGGTCCGCGAGCATCAGGAGGGCGCGGGCGTGACCCTCGGTGAGCTCCCGGTTCACGACCGCCTGCTGGATCTGCTCCGGGAGGTTGAGGAGGCGGATGGAATTGGAGACGAATTCGCGGCTCCGGCCGATCTTCGCCGCGACCTCCGAGTGCGAGAGGCCGAAGGAGTCCACGAGCTGATGGAGCGCCTTGGCGCGATCGATCGCGTTCAAGTCCTCGCGCTGCAGGTTCTCGATGATGGCGAGCTCGAGCTTCATCTTGTCGGACTGCTCGCCCACCCGGATCACCACCGGCACCTCCTTGAGGCCGATCAGCTTCGAGGCGCGGAGCCGCCGCTCCCCGGCAATGAGCTCGTACATGGAAGAGAGCCCGCCGTCTGCCTTCTCGACGTCCTTGCGCGTCACGGTCAAGGGCTGGAGGATGCCGTACTGGCGGATGGATTCGGCAAGCGATTTGAGCG
>DASPKG010000052.1:0-2208 GCA_035628215.1 Minisyncoccota bacterium | reverse complement strand
ATGCCCTTCGGCGGGAAGTGGTACATGGTCGTGACCTCCTTCAGGGAGAGCGGGAGCTTGGCGTGGTCTGCGAAGAGCCGGAAGGAGAAATTCCGGAAGAGCTTCTTCGCCTCGCCGCGCTCCGCCCGTTTCCAGGTGAGGCGGTTGCCCTTCGTGTTCTCGAACTGGTTGAAGGAAGCCTCGAGCTCGGTGAGGAGGTGCTGCGCCCGCACGGGGTCCGCGCTCGACACGACGAGCCGAAGGTTCGCAAGCAGGACCGGCGACGCGATCTTCTTCTCCACCGCCTCGATCGCGGCCTGGTCCGCCTTCGAGGGGTCGTACGGGTTCTTCTTCGACTGCGCGACGATGTTGAACGCCTCTTTGGCGAGGTCCCCGACGAAGGTCTCGGGAAGCGCGAAGGCCTTGGCGCGCGGCTGCCCTTGCCGCAGCGCATGGAGCACCTTGCGGTAGTACTCGATGTAGTGGTTCCCGGCGGGCTTCAGGATCATCTGGAAGGAAGCGCCTTCCCCCTCATGCGCGATCTTCTCGAAGGCATTCAGTATGGAATTGAGGGGATCGTAATCGAAATCGGCATAGTCCCTCAGGGGCGCGATCGGCTTGTCCGCGAGCAGGGCATAGGATCCCTGGTTCGCCCCGCCCTCGACGAAGACGTTGTAGTCGTTCGGCTGCACCGATATGCGCGCGTTCGGGAAGATGGCGAGGAGCTGCTTCTCGAAGAGGTCCCGGCGGGTGTTCGGGACCGCGGCATAGAAGCGCAGGTGCGGCGCATTCACCGGCACCGCAAGCTCGAGCGAGAAATAGGGCGGCTCACCTTTGTGGGCGTGCTCCAGGGAGAGCATGCCCGCGTAGAACTGCTCCATGGAGGAGATGAGCTCCTTCAGGGGCTTCACCCGCGTCTTCTCCTCCTCGCTGCTGGTGGCCTCCGGCAGCGCGACCTCGTACAAGGTCATGTGGAGCGCCTTCCATTCGGGCTCATGCTCGCGCATCCCGGGCACCTTCATCCCAGCGAGCAGGTACTGCACCAGGTAGCGGTGGAAATCGTCATCGAGGTGGGGGCTCTGGAGCTTCTCGAGGACCGCAAGCGCGTTCCGCACTCCCTTCGTTTCCATGATGCCCCGGAGCTCCTCCATGGTCTCGTCGTTCTGCTCAGGATCGAGGTTGAGGGACAGCGCGGTCGCCTCCGAGTCGTGCATGCGGTATCCCTCCGCGAAATGCCCGGACGGCGCCTCGGTCCGGTGGTGCACGATGCGCTCGTGCGCGATCTCCTCGCGCGGCCGCGATTCCTTCAGTTGATTGAGCTCCGCCTCCTTCGCAGCGACCTGCGCGCGAAGGTACGCGAGTTCCTCCTCCGGCGAGGCGATGGGACGTACGGGGCCCTCCATTACTGTTCAGTATACGGGATGTAGGGTATCGAAATGCGGGACGGGAGGATAAAAGCAAATCGACGGACGCGCATGCGCGCCCGTCGACTCGAACGAGAACTAGTGGCGACCTGCCAGCCACCAGGTCCGCACCATTGGCTCGAGAAAGTGGAGGTTGTTGCTCTCCTCGGCCGCAGCTTGATAACGCTTGATGGTCTTCGCGGCCGACTCGCCATTCCTGAACGGCTCCTTCGAGAGCTGGTAGTTGCCCTTACGGGCACGCCAGCTGTCGCAGTTGATGTCGTCAGAGATGTAGAGCTTACCGTCGGGCCCGATGCCGACCTCGATCTTGAAGTCGTCGAGAGTCACACCGAGCAGCTTGAACGCGTACTCGAGGATGAGGAACGCACTTAGGGCGAGCTCCTCCGCCTGCTTCAGAAGCCGCTCCTCGTCCTCGACGGTGAACGCTTCTGCACGGTCCATGCGCAAGAAGTAGGTGCCTGGCTTGAACTGGCGCTTTGGGTGGTAGAGCTCGGCGCTTCTGCCGTTCAGCCGCACGAGCGGATCGTCGCAGACGAGGTCGTAGCGCTTCCGCCCTACCCATGTCTTCCCGCTCGTCTTGAGGTAGAGCTCGAAGACGGGCGAGTCGAAACGGTGTCCGTTCGGGAACTTGGGGTGGCGATGCGGCATGGAGCCGCGCGAACGACGACGGACCACGAGTTCCCAGCGGAGCATCTTGGTCCTGAGGACGTAGAACTCATTGTCGTTCTCGCAGTCCCCGAGGTAGACCACCGGGAGCCCGCAGTACTGCAGTAGCTTGAAGATGTTCTTGGCAGTGACGGCGTTG
>DASPKG010000051.1:0-9698 GCA_035628215.1 Minisyncoccota bacterium | reverse complement strand
CCCGTGCGATCCGCTCGATGACGGACAACCCCGCGGGGCCGGCGAAGAGCGCGACCGGAGGTTCATGTGCAGCAACGCTCTCCTCAAGCGTTCGGCCCTCCGGGACATACGGCGGATTGGTCGCGATGACATCGAACCGCTCGTCGAAGAAGGGCGCGAAGAGGTTCCCACGCCGCACCGTGCCGCCAACGCCGTTGAGCTCCAGGTTCTTGCGGATCTGCGCGGTATGCGCAAGCTCGAGCTCGCCGAAGGAGACTGTCGCGCCCGGCACGTGCTTGGCGACCGCAAGCCCGATCGCCCCGGAGCCGGCGCAAAGGTCGAGCACGCGTGGCACGCGGCGCTTCTTCAGCTCCCCGATGAGTACCTCCGTCCAGTATTCGGTCTCGGGGCGGGGGATGAGCGGCCGCGAGGAAAGGTCAATCCGGAGCCCCAGGAAGGGCACCCACCCGATGACGTACGCAAGCGGCTCACCGGCCGCAAGCCGGGCGATATCCCCAGCAAGCGCAGACGACTCAACCCCGTCGTACTTGTCCCGTATGAGCGCCTTGACATCCTCTGCGGAGGGTATTGACATATGCTAGAATATACTGTATATACGGCCCATGACCAATGATACGTCATCCGTAGCCAAGAAGCCCAAGCTCGCACCCGACGCGGTATGCGCGGGGCTCTCCCACGACGTCCATGCCATCCTCTCCGTCTGCATCCACCAGTTCACGAGCAAGGAGGAGCTCGAGGAGTGCTTCGATGTCGACGCGGTGATCTCCGGTAGGTCGCTCAAGCCCAAGGTCCGCTACGAGCACCGCATCACTCCTGCTTCGTGGTCGAGCCGGAAAGTGCCCGTCGGCACCGACCGCCCGTATACCGCCGCCCAGAAGGGCAGCTTCATCCCCCGCGGATACTGCGCCTAAGCGCGACTGCACGAGGCACCGGCTCTGCCAGGGCCTCGTGCTATCATCGAGCCATGAAAGCCTTCTGGAATATCGCCTTCTCCGTATTCTTCCTCTTCCTCTTGGTCAATGGCATCGCCTGGCTCGCGATGACGGGCAAGTTCGATCGCCCGGTCTCCTTGGGCGACTTCGTCCTCATGGCGCTCGCCACCTGGCGCCTCATCCGCCTCTTCACCTACGACGCCATCACGGCCTTCGTCCGCGACTGGTTCGCGAACGCCGCACCCCATACCTTCCTCGGGACCCTGAAGACCCTCATCAACTGCCCGTGGTGCATCGGCCTCTGGTTCTCCTTCATTGTGGTCTTCTTCTATTTCGCCACCATCTACGCCTGGCCGGTCATCCTCATCCTTGCGCTCGCGGCGATCGGTTCCTTCCTCCAGATCCTCTCGAACCTCGTCGGCTGGAGCGCGGAAGCGAAGAAGCGCAGCGTACTGGGGAGCGGTCCCGGGCAGGGCGGCACCTGCGGATAAGAAAAGGCCCGGGGGCAAGCCCCGGGCCTTTTCTTTCAGAGAGAGTTAGTAACCCCCGCCGTAGCCTCCGCGATCGTTGCCGCCGCCGAAGCCCCCGCGGTTTCCACCGCCGAAGCCCCCGCGACCGCCGCCACCGCCCTCACGAGGAGGACGGTCGCCCTGCGGGCGGGCCATGGAAACGGAGAGCATGCGCCCGTCCATTTCCTTGCCGTCCCACCGGTCGATAGCAGCCTGGGCCTGGGCCTCGTCTGCCATCTCCACGAAGCCGAATCCGCGCGAGCGGCCGGTCATACGATCGCTGATAATGCTGACGGACGTCACCGTGCCCGCTTCCTCGAAAGCGGTGCGGAGCTCGTCCTCGGTCGTGCGGTAAGGAATACCGCCGACATAGAGCTTGTTTGATGCCATGTGGCTAGAAAAATACGTATAACCTCGCCGATATCGAACACTTGGAGGGGATGAACCCAGCGAAGCTTCCCTCACCTGCGAGTTAGCTCCACTATGCTACAAACCTCATGAACGCGCAAGGTTTGCCGCATCCCCCTGTGGATTATCCTCCTCCGGCATCTTCGGCATGCAGAAGTACCCGCGCGCCTCGAGCTCCCGGATGGTGGTGTTGCGGTGGATGAGTTCGTCGTTGCGGACGCTCTCGAAGAACTCGTACTCCGTCACCACCTTGCGGCCGTAGAAGGAGAGGAACTCGTACATGCAGATGCGGTGCTTCAGGACCGCCTCGTTGCGCTCCAGGAACTCCGCGTACTGATGGTAGGCATGGTTCTCGAAGACATAGTTCAGTTCCAGGGCCGCCTTTCGGTACACGAGATAGAGGAAATACACGGCGATGAAATAGAAGAGCGCGAAGAGGAAGGGGACGAGCGTGTGCCTGAAGAAGCGTTGCTGCTTCAGCTTGCAGACGATCTGCGAGAGCACGATGACATGCAGCGTCTCATTGTCCTGCGCGAGCCGGCTGAAGGCGCTCGTCTTCGCGAGCTCGATCGCGCGCTTCTCGTTCCTATAGAAGGCGCTGAGGAGGGTATACGCCGCGACCTCCCACGACTGGTATGGCACCCGGGCGACGACTTCGATGGCCTTGAACTTTGCGTACGACGGCTTCGTGCCGTACACGAGGTCCCCGGAGGAGACGAGGAGCCACCCGAGGAAGCGCGCGAGCCACCCGACCTGGTAGTGGTCGTAGCGCTTCGCGTACTCGTGGCGGAGCTTCGGGTCGTTCAGCTGCTTGGAGAGCTCTTCATGCGCGCGATGTTCATCGCTCATATGCGTACTGTAGCACGCGCTATATATGCTTCAGGATGGACTTCTCGATATCCGCGAACGTCCCGCCCACCTTCTTTCCCGGATTGAAGATGTTGTTCGGATCGAAGATGCGCTTGGTCTCTTCGAAGAGGGACACCATCTTCTCCCCGAAGAGCATGGGAAGGTACGGGGTCCGGATGATGCCGTCGTTATGCTCGCCGGTCGTAGTACCGCCGTACTTGATGACGAGTTCGTACACCCGGGGCGAGAGCTCGAGGATGATCTTCCTTGACTCCTCCTTATTCAAATCCATGAGCGGGATGATATGGAAATTGCCGTTCCCGATGTGCCCCGCGATCGTATACACGAACTTGTCCTTGTACTCGGCGAGGAGCGCATTCAGTTCGGGCATGAACTCCGGGTAGGAATCGACCGGCACCACGAAGTCATCGATGAAGGGGGAAGCATAGAGCCCGTGCGAGTTCTTGCGCAGGAGCGCGAACGATTCCCGCCGCACCACCCAGTATTTCTCGGCCGCCTGCTCGTTCTTCTTGATCGAGGTCTGGAGCTTCAGGTGCTTGATGGCGGCCTCGGCCTCGCGTGCCTTCTTCAAGGCCTCCTCGCGGGAATCCTCCGAGAACTCTGCCATGAGGATGAGTTTGGGAACGCCGCCGCGCATCGCCATGCCGACCTCGGGAAGAAACGACAACCCGAGCCGGATGGCTCTCCCCAACCCCATCTGCGAAAGCATCTGCGGCAGGAATCGTACCGCAAGCCCGAAGGTCTGGTCGTCGTAGCTCTCGAAGGATTCGGGGTTGTAGGGAAGCACCTTATGCACGATCTCCGGCAGATGGTCGATGTCCTTGAGGAAGATCACGAGCATCGAGCGGTAGCCCTGCTCCCTCACCAAGCGGAGCTTCATCTTGGTCGTGAGCGCCAAGGTGCCCTGGGCGCCCGTGATGAGCTTAGCCAGATTGAAGGTCCCGTCTTCCATATCCATGACGTCCCAGAGCGCGTACCCGGCGGAGTTCTTCGAGACCTTGGGCTTCGCCGCGGCGATGACCTCCCGGTTGTCGATCAAGAGCTCGCTCATCCTCCGGTATATCTCGCCCTCGAGCCCCGGGAGCTCTTTCTTCTCCGCGAGCTCCGCGGGCCCGAGCTCGCCGAAGGTCGTTATCGTGCCGTCCGAGAGCACCACCTCGAGTTCCTCGACGTAGTCGCGGGTCTTCCCGTATTCAAGGGTGCGCTCGCCGCCTGAATCGTTGTTCACGATGCCGCCCAAGGCGCAGAGCTCGCGAGAGGCGGGGAAGGAGGGGAGGAGCTGGTTATGCACCTTGCGCGTCTCCTTCTCGAAGTCGCGGTAGTAGACGCCCGGCTCGGCGATGGCGTACCCGTCCGCGACCTCATGCACCTTGTTCATGTACTTCGTGAACACGGCGACGACCGAATCGGTGAGTGGCCCGCCAGACATATCCGTGCCGGCCGAGCGTGCGGTCACGGAGACCCCCGGCTCCTTCGCTATCGCCTTCACGAGCTTCGAGACATCCTCCGTATCCTTCGGATACACCACGAGGGAGGGCGTACGCTGGAATACGCTCGTGTCCCGGCTCATCTTATCGCGGGTGAGCGCGTCATCGTCGACCTCACCGGTAAGGGAGGCGGCAAGGGTTTCCTTCAAACTCATGTACAGAAAGTATAGCGCGACAAAACAAAACCGCCGGCCGGGACATTCACGCACTGATGTGAATGTTCCGGTCGACGGGTGGCGCTAGCGCCAGGGACGGTGGTACGTCCGGCAGTAGTTCTCGAGCTGCGCGAGGTGCCGCCTGCTCCTCGCGAGGCTCGCCTTCGTGACGGCGAGATTGTCGCGCATGATCTGCGTGACGCTCGGCGACTTCTCCATCTTGAACTCCAGATGCGCCGCGTCTGACTGCAGGGCGTAGTTCTGCACCTGCAGCGGGTAGAGGCGCGAGCAATCGGCGGCGTTGATGGTCACCGGACGCGCGCGTGGCTGCGGGCTCGAACTGATTGCAGCCAACTGCGCGAACGCAGGGGCGCCGGAGAGCGAGAGCGCGGCAGCGACGGCCAGGATCGAAAGCTTCACGGATGGTCTCCTTCGGTTGTTGATGCAACAGGGCACAGGCCCGGACATTCCCTATATTTGTATACTATATATTGGTTTTTGTCAAACTCCCCGATTCATCTTCCTGAACCGCAGCGATGAGTAGTACGCAGCTGCGACGAACGCGAGCCCGATTCCGCCCGTCACGATCTCCGGCACCTCAAAGAGAAGCCCTGCGAACATGGAGACCGCAAGGCCGAAGATCGCCCAGTGCGCGCCATGCTCGAGGTACACGAGGGTATCGAGCGTGTTCTTGCGGACGAAGTAGATGGTCATGCTCCGGACGTACCAGGCGCCGATGCCAAGACCGGCCACGATGATCGGGATCGAGGTCGTGAGCGCGAACGCGCCCACCACGCTATCCAAGGAGAACGCGGAGTCGAGCACGTTGAGGTACATGAAAAGGGCGAGCCCCGAGGCGGTCGCTCCCTTCACCCCCTCCGAGAACGAGCTCGCGAGCCCCTCCATGACGATGAAGAGGACGATGCCCACGATCCCGGCGGCGAGGATGACGCCCTGCTCGTCGGGCACGAGGAAGGAGAAGGCGAGGATGGTGAGGAGCGCCACTCCGATCTCGATCGCCTCGATCCGTCCGAGCTTCGAGAGCTGCCGCTCGATCACCTGGATCCAGTGCGTCTCCTTCGCCTCGTTGAAGAAGTACTTCAGCGACACCATGATGAGGAAGGAGGCTCCGAAGGCGTAGATACCGTGCTTTGCTTCCTCGAGGAGGTGGCCGTAGGTCTCGGGATCGAAGGCGGCGAGCTGCGCGACCGCCCAGGGCGAGGCCCAGACGCCGACGCTCACGATCAAAATAGGCAGCACGAGCCGCGTCCCGAAGACGGCGATCAGGATGCCCCAGGTGAGGAAGCGCTGCTGCCACTTCTCGCTCATGCGCATGAGCACCCGGGCGTTCACCACCGCGTTATCGAAGGAGAGCGTCACCTCGAGGATGGTGAGGAGGACCGCGGTGACGAAAGCCACGGGCCCGAGCCACACGAGGATGCCGAGCATGATCAGGGCCGAGACGACGGTCGGGACGAGGAAATAGCGCATATGGATATGGATTCTAGCAGGGAAACCTTAGGAGTCCGTGAGGATAAGGGCGCCCACGAGCCCTGGATATTCGAGCTTGCCATGCCGGATGTCCGGCAGGGAGGGGATCGCCCGGTTGATGCGCTCGAGCTCAGCGCGGATGTCCTCCACGTGCATGCCGCTCTCGCGCATGAGGGAGCCGCTGAGCACGACCGTATCCGGCGACCAGTGCAGGAGGGTGTTATAGAGCCCATAGGCGAAGCGCTTCGCGTACTCCCTCCAGATATCCATATCCATGATGTCTTTCGCGGGCACGCCGTGCGAGCGCTCCACCGCGGTTCCCGAGACCATCTCCTCCAACTCGACGTCCCCGCTCACGTACTGGTGCCCGATCTCGAACCCGAAGGCGCTCCGATCGATCTTCCCATCGACGATGCGCGCGCCGCCGATGCCCGTCCCGACCGCCACATACGCGACGATCGCGCTCCCGGCGCCCGCGCCCGCGACCGCCTCGCCAAGCGCGCCCAAGGCGGCATCGTTCTCGAGCGTTACTGGGAGCGAGAGCGCCTGCGAAAGCGCCCCATGCAGGTCATAGCCCACCCAGCCCTCAAGATGCGGCGACCACCGTAGCGACTTCCTGTCTTTATGCAAAACGCCCGCGATCCCGACGACGACCGCCGAGACCTCCTCCTCGCCCCTAAGCTGCCGCATCGCCTCGATGAGCCGCTCGGCGCCCATCTCGCCGGTCTCCGGCGTATCGAACTTCTCCGAGCGCAGGATGGTCCCGTCCGGCCGCCCGATCGCGACCCGCATATTCGTTCCCCCGATGTCAGCGGCAAGTATCATACGTCCTGCATCCGTTCCTTGAATTCGGCGATTAATGGCGTCTTGGCGTCCGGTACATCATACGCTGCCGCGAGCGCGAGCGCTGCCCACACCCCGGTCGCGATGCCCGACAGGGCGCGCCCGAGCGCGGTCTCGCCCTCAAGCGGCACCGCGATCGTATCGATCCCGCGCTCGTTCAGGAGGTCCCGCGCGATCTCCATCCGCAGCGTGTTGCGGGGATGATCCGCGTCGGACGTAAGAAACATGGGCAGCATGCGCTCAGAAAGTATCTCGGTCGCCGGCGCGGTGTCGAAGCCCGAGAGCTCGTTGTGGCAGAACTCAGGCACGGAGTAGCTGAAGGCCGGGACCTTCGCAGTCTCGTTCAGGAAGATCTTCCACATCCGCGCCACGATCTCATGCTCGGTCGTGGCGTAGATGAGGGGGATGCGCTCCGTAAGCGCGCTGCCGACCTCGCTGCCCATCTCCTGCTGCGCCTCCGGATCGAGCGAGGAGCCGATGGCGCGAACCTCCTCAACCAAATCCTGCCCGCCGATGACCGCTGCAAGCGCAAGGAGCGCGTGCCCGATGGCCATGCGCGGCTCGACGTCAGAATCAGGGAGCCTGATGAGCGGGAGGCCGCGCTCGACCGCGAACTCGGCGAGCCTGCCGCCGGTGGTGATCGCGACCGTCGGGAACCCTGCTTCGAGCGCAGCTTCGGCGGCATCGAGCTCCTCCTCGGTATTGCCGGAATAGGAGGAGACGATCACGAGTGTGCCGGCGCGCTCCGCATCGGGGATGGCGGGCAGACCGTAGTCCCGGTGGATGCGGATGGGAAGCGCGGGATCGTGCACTAAGAGCAGGGACGCAGCCAAGTGCGACCCGCCCATGCCGCAGACCAGAAACCGCTCGCCGGCGGGGCCGTCATACGCTGGCTCCCAGGAGAATTGCTCGGGGAGCGAAAGCAGCTGCTCTTCCATGGCGTAAGTATAGCGTCCAGGCTTAGGGCGTCGGGTTGCACGCCGCGCAGACCCCGAGCGCCTCGAGCTTATCCAAATACTTCAGCACCGCGCTCACGTATGCGGAGTGGCTCCAGGTAAGCGGGGCAACGGAGAGCTGCGCCCCCGTCTGGGCATCGAGCTGCTCCGAGAGGACCCCGGAGGGAAGCGCCCGCTCGACGACGAAGGTGAAGATATTGCGCACCGCCTCGAGCTCCTCCTCGCTCCTGGCGCGGGCGGTGAGGTACTCGGCATACCAGAGCGTCGTGACGAACCAGGGATTGCTGCCTGCGCCGGTCCGGTAGTACTCGTCATGCTCGTACCGTCCAATCCCTCCGCACTCGACGCCCCGCGAGAGCGCGGCGAAGACCGCATCGAAGGCCTTCGCTAAGCGCGGATCGTCCGCCGGCAGGACGCCGAAGGCGAACACGCCATAGACGCTCGAGGTATCGAGCGTGCGGTCCGCGACGCCGGTATCGGGATCAAGCAGCTTCGCGAAGGTGCCCGTGCCCTCGTCATAGAGGTGCGCGAGGATGCCCGCCTTCACGGATTCGGCCGCATCCCGGTACTTCTTCGCGCTCTTCTCCTTGCCTAAGAGCGTAGACATCTCAACGGCGGCCATCAAGGCTCCGTATACCGCGCTTGCGGTGAAGGTGGAGACGCCCCGCTGTTCCTCCCAGAGGTCGTAGGAGGGGAGCGGAAGCCCCGTCTTCTGGTCCCGGTAGGACACCATGAAGTCCGCCGCCTTCACCACGAGCGGATTGAAGAGGCTCTCGAGGAACTCGAGGTCCTTGCTGTGCTGGTAGTGCTCGTTGAGCGCATAGATCACGAGCGCGGTCTCGTCCTCTTGGATGGGGAGCTGCGTCTTCCCGTCCTTGATCCAGGGGTGCCAGGAGGATCCCAAGGAACCATCGGGGAGATACTTGTGCATGAAATACCCCTCGTCCCGGATGGTCTTCTCGCAGAAGGAGAAGAACCGGCGCGCGACGTTGGGGTCCCCCGCGCGGTCCAAGGTCATCGCGGCGTAGGCAGCGTCGCGCGGCCACACGTACGCGTAGGTATCCTTGCCGCCCTGGAGCGTATCCGAATCCGCCGACGCGATGATCCCGCCCCCGTCGTCCACATGCGCCCGTACGAGCATCAGGCTCTTCTTGAAGAGCGCGATCTGCTCCGGGGGCATGCCGTGGAAGCTCCAGGTGTACTTGTTCACCCAGGCATGCCAGTAGCTCCCGGAGGTGCGCACCAGATGGTCCGGCTTCTTCTTGAGGAGGTACGCGTGGAGCTCCTTGGCGCGGGCGAGCGAGTCGCCGGCGCACAGCCAGTACCGGATGACCTTCTCGGCGCCGGCATCAAAGTCCCCGTAGAACCCGACCACCGAATCCACCGGCCCATGCTCGATGGAGTTCTTCGAGAGCGCGCCGTCCTCCGCATCCCGGAAGGTGCCCTCCTTCTCGGCGTATCCCGTGAGCCCGATCGCGTAGTCCGAGAGGGGCGCATCGTCGATCGTGCCGCCCACCAGAAACACGCGCTGGCCCTTGTAGTGGATGATGGTCCCGTCCGCGGGGTCGTAGTAGGCGGAGTCGCCGACGGGCGACCGGTAGATCTCGAGCTCCTGTCCGAGGTACACCTTGATCTCCCGGGACGTATCGGTGAGGTTCTTCACGACGACGCGCCTGATGAAGATGGGGCTCTCGTTGTAGACCACATCCGTGAAGGCGAGCTCCACCCCGAGATGCTCGTTGCGGGCGACCACCCTCGCCGCGAGCGCTTCTTCCTCATGAGCCACCGAGATGTCCCAACGTCCGTCCTCCCCGAGCCAGGAGAGCATGCCGTCCACGTACACCCCGATGCGCCCCGGCGTGCCCTCGCGCGCATGCGCCTCGAGCCCGACGTGCGGGAAATAGAGATCGGCGACGCGACCAAACTCGTCGAGCGCGACGAGCAGGGAACCATTGGCGAGGACCGCGGTGCGCATACTAGGTGGATGATACCGCAGCGCGGGCCGCTTCCTCGAGCTCGAGCCGCAGCCGGAGGTCCTGGAGCGCGT
>DASPKG010000050.1:0-3839 GCA_035628215.1 Minisyncoccota bacterium | reverse complement strand
ATGGGATCATGAACGCACTCGTCAGCATACCCGCGCGCAAGCTGCTCGGAAGCGCGCACGAGGCTCGATTCGAGCGGATCATGGATCGGACCCGCCACCGGAACTTCCCGGACTGGTTCTATGGCGTCCGTCGAGCTTCCGAGGATCAAGACCTCCGCCAGGGCTTCGATTTTGTCGCCGAGCTCGACGTAGTCGAGGTCACGCTTCAAATCAAGTCGTCCGTCGCAGGGCGCGAGCATCACAACGAAGTGCAGCACCGCAAATGCGGCACTGGCCGCTACATGGTACCAACCGTGATCGTCTGCGAGTTCTTTTCGGACGAAACGGTCAGGGCGCAGACGCTCCGCATCCTTGATGAGGAACGATCACGCTTCTTTAGGGGTCCGGACCGTTACCGGAGGGAGACCCGCCGATGAGGCGGGTCTCAACACGTTTGGTATACTAGCGGCATATGGGTATGCAAGATTTCCTGCTGCGGCAGGCCATGAAATGGAAGCTGAAGGACATGCCGGAGGCGCAGCGCGAGCAGATCATGACGCTCGTGCAGAAAGATCCGGAGCTCTTCAAGAAGATCGGTGAAGAGGTGGAGAAGCGCACGAAGGGCGGCGAGCCGCAAATGAAGGCGACGATGGAGGTGATGAAGAAGTACCGCAGCGAGCTCGCGGCGCTGATGCAGAGGTAAATGGCTAAGCGCATCTTCATCCTGCTCGGGCATCCGGATGCGGGTCCCGAACCCCTCTCGCGTCAGTTAGCTGATGCGTATGAGGCTGGTGCCCGAGAAGCCGGCCACGAGGTGCGGCGGATGAACATCTTCGAGCTCTCCTTCGATGCGAACCTCCATAAAGGGTACCGCGCCATCCAGGAGCTCGAGCCGGACCTGAAGGCCGTGCAGGAGAACCTCTCGTGGTGCCAGCACTTCGTGCTCGTGTACCCGAACTGGTGGGGCTCGATGCCGGGCCTACTCAAGGGCATGTGGGATCGCATGTTCCTGCCGCGCTTTGCCTTCCGGATGTGGAAGAACCGATTGGGCTGGGATGCGCTGCTGAAGGGTCGCACCGCGCGGGTGATCATCACCTGCGGCAACCCGGTCATCCTCGATCACCTCGCCTTCGGTGACTTCACGGATACGATCAAGCGGTCGCTGCTGCAGTTCGCGGGATTCCGGACCTGGGTAACGGCCGTGGGGCGGTCCGAGCATCTCTCGGAGTGGTCCAAGAATGGGTGGCTGAAGATGGTGAAGGGGCTCGGGCGGAGGGGTAGATAACTGGTTGTTTGCAGGGTGTGTACGTGCTTTAGTTACCTCAGGAAAGGGGTACTGCCCATGACTGACATGACGTACGACCGCCCCGAAAAGGGTGAGATCCGCTACACCACCGAGGACGAGATCCGGTTCGTCAACTGCTTGGCGGCGACGAAGCGGCGCGAGTTCTACGAGTACGCCAAGACCATGTACGACCGTGACCGCTGAGGGCTCATCGATCGACACAAGGTCTTCCAGCGCGTCCGTCGGCTCCTCGATGCGGAGCAGCCCAGGCTTCCGATCGCGGCGTAGGCCGCCTTCGGCCCCGCAGAACTGGCGGCGGCACTTTCGCCGCCTTTTCTTTTTACAGGTGAACCCGTAAGGTAGGAACTATGCTCAAGATCGGCATCGTTGGGCTCCCGAACGTCGGGAAGTCCACCCTCTTCAACGCGCTCACCAAGGCGGCGGTCCCTGCCGAGAACTATCCCTTCTGCACCATCGATCCATCGGTGGGGGTGGTGGGGGTGCCGGACGAGCGGCTTGAGAAGCTCGCCGAGCTCTCGAAGTCAGAGAAGGTCATCCCGGCAGCCATAGAGTTCGTGGACATCGCCGGACTCGTGAAGGGCGCATCCGAGGGCGAGGGGCTCGGGAACCAATTCCTCTCCAATATCCGGGAGGTGGACGCCATCCTCGAGATGGTGCGGTTCTTCGACGATCCGGACGTCACGCACGTGCATGGGGACGTGGATCCGGTCCGGGACATCGAGGTGATCAATCTCGAGCTCATCCTCGCGGACCGGGACCAGGTCACGAAGCGCCGGGAGAAGCTCGTGCGCGACATTCGCGCCGGGGTGAAGGAGGCGATCGCCGAGGACGCAGTCCTTGCCTCGGTCGAGCAGGCGCTCGGTACGGGAACGCTCGCACGAAATGCGGGACTCACCGCAGACGAGGCAAGGCTCATCCGCTCGCTCAACCTCCTCACCATGAAGCCCATCCTCTATTCCTTCAACGGGAAGAGCGGCGGGCACAACCTTTCGGAGGTGAACGACGGTCGGGCGGACGCCGCATACAGGCTCGTGGAGTCCCTCGGGTCCACCTGGGTGGAGGTGGATGCCCGCACGGAGCATGAACTGAATGATGTCGCGGACGAGGACAAGCAGATGTTCCGGCAGGAGCTCGGCGTGCAGGTGGACGGGCTCGAGGCCCTGATCCGCGGCGCGTACGAGACCTTAGGGCTCATCACCTTCTTCACGACGGGCCCGAAGGAGAGCCGTGCGTGGACGGTGAAGCGGGGTGCCACCGCTCCTGAAGCTGGGGCCGCCATCCACAACGATTTCAAGGACAAGTTCATCCGCGCTGAAGTCATCGCATGGAATGCCTTGCTTGCCGATGGATCCTGGAGCGCCGCCCGCGATAAGGGCGATATCCGCACCGAGGGCAAGGAGTACATCGTGAAGGACGGGGACGTGATGGTGTTTTTACATAGCTAATACCCCTACGTATGGAGAAGATCACTGTCGAGAGCGTTATCAATGCACCGGTCGAGAAGGTCTGGCGAGATTACACGGACCCCGAAGCGGTAAAGGCCTGGAACGCCGCATCGGATGACTGGCATACCACGCAGGCCGCGAACGACCTGCGCGAGGGCGGCAGCTTCCTGTACCGCATGGAGGCGAAGGACGGGAGCGCGGGATTCGACTTTGGCGGTGTCTATGACGCCGTCGTGCCGAAGGAGCGCATCGCGTACACCATGGACGATGGCCGGAAAGTGGAGACCCTGTTCGCGTCAGAGAGCGACGGCACCCGCATCACCGTCTCCTTCGATCCCGAGACCGAGAACACGCCCGAGCTGCAGCGCGCAGGCTGGCAGGCCATCCTCGACAACTTCAAGAAGTACGTCGAGGCCTAGCCTCATGGCCCCTTCACGGCTGCGGCCGTAGCGTGGCGCGAGATGCAACCCGCAGGAGGCGGCCGTGCTGTTTACCGTAATGACCGCCAACGTGGCGGGCCAAGAGTGGATGGGGTGGAAGGAACGTGCGTCTGCTGCCCGCTCGGTACTCGCCCGGGCCCGCGCGCACATCATCGGATACCAGGAGCAGAGCCCGGAGAGCCTCGCGGTCTTCCGGGAGGCGAAGCCCGGCCATGACTTCTATCCCGGCGAACCGTTCGCGGACATTCTCATCCAGACCGTCTCGATGGACTGGAGCAGGTTCAGGCGTCTCGATTGCGGGACGTTCTGGCTCTCGACGAGCGGGAAGCCGGAGAAGAGCGCGCCGGATTCCTGCGCGCCGCGCGGGACGAGCTGGCAGCTCCTCTGGGACCTGCAGGCGAAGCGGCGTGTGATGCATATCAACTCGCACCTGGACAACGTGAGCGCTCGCGGGCGCCGGGCCGAGACGCTGATCAATCTCAGGTTCATCGGAACGGTCGACCCCGAGATCCCGATCGTGTACACCGCGGACTCGAACGTGAGCATCGCGAGCCCGAACGAGCGGTGGCGGGAGCCGGATATGCAGGAGCCCTACACGTTCATGCAGGGCGCGGGCTTCCGGGACGCCTGGGTGGAGGCGCATCCGGGAGAGCCCCGGCCCTGCACCTT
>DASPKG010000049.1:0-5519 GCA_035628215.1 Minisyncoccota bacterium | reverse complement strand
GCGAGGCATTCCACAGGCTCGGGGAACGGGCGAAGCGCGAGGGAGTGATCATGCGCTTCATCGGCCAGCGTGAACGCATGCCGGAAGACCTGCAGGCGTGCATCAGGGCGTCCGAGGAGGACACAAAGGGCGGAAGCGAGGGCGTGCTCACGATCGCGCTTTCCTACGGCGGCCGTGCGGAGATCGTCGCTGCCGTCAACCGGCTTCTCGCTGAGGGCGCGGATGCGGTCGATGAGGAGCGCTTCGCAGCGGCGCTCTGGAGCGCAGGGACGAGCGATCCCGACCTCATCATCCGCACCGGAGGCGATCAGCGGCTCTCCAATTTCCTTACCTGGCAGTCGGTATATAGCGAGCTCTTCTTCCTCGATACGCCGTTCCCTGCGCTCGCGCGCCAGGAGTTCGATGCGGTGCTCGTCGAGTTCGCCGCGCGCGAACGCCGGCGCGGGAAATAGGTGATAGGGTAGGGGCAATGGAATTGCCCATCCTCTACGAGGACGCCGATATCGTCGCGGTCGCCAAGCCCGCGGGCGTCATGACGCATCCGGACGGACATACGAAGGAGGAAACCGTAAGCGACTGGTTCGCGCGCCGCTATCCCGATGTCGTCCATGTCGGCGAGACCCAGCGGCTCCCGGACGGGACGGAGATCGCGCGGCCCGGCATCGTGCATCGGCTCGATCGCGAGACCTCGGGGGTGCTCGTGCTTGCGAAGACCCCGGAAGCGCACGCGCACCTGAAAGCGGCGTTCAAGAATCGGGAAGCGAAGAAGCTGTATCTTGCGTTCACGTACGGCGTGCCGAAGGAGCGGAAGGGAACCATAGAGTTCTCGATCGGGCGGTCCCGCAAGGACTTCCGCCTGCGCAGCGCGCAGCCCAAAGCCAAGGGCACGCTCCGCGAGGCCGTCACGCGCTACGAGGTGGCGGGGGATATCGGCACGCATGCCTTACTGAAGGTCATGCCCGAGACCGGCAGGACGCACCAGATCCGCGTGCACTTGAAGGCGATCCATCATCCGGTCGTCTGCGATTCCCTATACGCGCCGAAGCAGCCGTGCGACCTCGGCTTCTCGCGGCTCGGCCTCCATGCATACTCGCTCGACATCCCGCTTCCGTCCGGAGAACAGCGGACGTTCGTCGCACCGATACCGAAGGATCTTACGGAAGCGTTTGCGAAGTTTGGGGACGCGGCGTATCTTCTCGAGGGACACAACAGAGGAGAGGGCTAGATGAGCCTCGGTGTAAAAGAATTCGATCCTTCGGAAGTGCTCACTGCCTTCCGGCGCTTAGACCGGTACACCAAGCAGGAGTGGAACGCGATCAGCCGGCGCGATGGCCGGGCACGCGCAGCCTACCAGATCTGTCGGACGCTGAAGAAGCTCGAGCAGCGGAGCCGCTGGTTCCGCGAGCTCTCCGAGCTGCGCATCGATCCAGGATACCGGGAGCTGTATGCGCAACTGCAGGCGACCCTTGGTCTCACGCTGCATCTCGCCGCGCTCACCGAGCTCAGCGAAGCGGATGCGTACCGGCTTGGGGTGCAGGGCTGGCCGTTCTACGAGCACGATCCCAAGCGCGTTGAAGAACGCTATCAGGGCATGCTCCGGAGCAAGCGTTTTGAGACGCAGGTAGCCGCGCTTGCGGCCTGGGTCGCCACGGGGATTCTCCGGCTCGAGCAGGCATACTGCGGCCAACGCCTCCTGCTCGGCGGCGTGCGCGAGGTCGTGTGCGGACTACTCACGACGCTGCGCGATATGGCGGGGGACCTCGGCTACTGTGCCAATCCCTACCTCGAACAGTGCATTAAGGCAGCCGCGAACGCGGCGCGGCGGAGCCCCTAGGGCCCCGCCGTTTTGCGTAGAAAAGAGGCTGTGGTACAGTACCCCGGTCATGCAAAACGTCATCACTCCCGTACGCGTCGAGGAGCGCGCCTCGCTCGGCATTCGCCCGGGCGACACCGTCCGTGTCCATCAGAAGGTGATCGAGAAGGGGAAGACCCGCCTCCAGACCTTCGAGGGCCTCGTCCTTGCGGTAAAGCACGGCACGGAGGCCGGCGGCACCTTCACGGTCCGCGCCACGATGTCCGGGATCGGGGTGGAGAAGATCTTCCCGCTCTACAGCCCCATCATCGAGAAGATCGAGATCGTGCGCCGCTCGAAGGTGCGCCGCGCCAAGCTCTACTTCATCCGCGAGAAGGTCGCCCGCGAGGTGCGCCGTCAGCTCCGTAACATGCGGATGGTGAACATCTCCACCGATGACTTCAAGGAAGCGGAGAAGGTGGAGGAACCGATGGAAGCAGATGCTGTCGTCGTGGACGAGGCACCGATCGAGGCTGCGGAGCCCGAGACCCCGGAGGAGGTCGCGGCTGCCGAGGAAGCGGAGGCAGAAGCACCCGCCGAGGAGGAGAAGGCGGCCTAACGGTCCTGCATTTGTAAATACGGAAGCGGCCCGCTATAGTAAGCGGGCCGCTTCCGTATGGAGCGGAAACGTTTGCCCAGGTGA
This sequence comes from Minisyncoccota bacterium, assembly GCA_035628215.1. Classification (GTDB taxonomy): domain Bacteria; phylum Patescibacteriota; class Minisyncoccia; order Phycocordibacterales; family Phycocordibacteraceae; genus C7867-001. The sequence continues at coordinate 3,024 of DASPKG010000049.1, read as the reverse complement.
TGAAATTGGTATACATGCATCCTTGAGGTGGATGTGCCGCAAGGCGTGGAGGTTCGAGTCCTCTCCTGGGCACCAAAGATTCGAAAAAGAGTCAAATGTGTATTCAAATCCTTGGCGCCCGGGACAGATCCCGGGCGTTGAGGCGTTTTACCTCAAGCGACTTTCCCCAGCCTGCTTTAGGGCCTCAAACGGACCACTGTCCGCTTTCTGGTCCCTGCGCTCCAGCTCTCTTCGGAACGCGTCCTCCAACTCGTCGAAGGAGTTGATGACGTCGTCCATGAGCGATTGCGCTGCCGAGAGGCGTCCCCCAAGGTGTTGCAGATGCTCTGCCCAGTAATTGCGCGGCGGTAGGAAGTCGAATGGATTCTTGTCCATATTGGTTGTGTGCTTATTGAGCTTTCAATGATCAGGCGCGCGCCCGAGAGAATGGTAGGGTGGGCGGTCACCGAGCGCACGGCGTCACTTTGTGACATTTCATGAGTACCGAATCTACAAATCCCGAATCTTGGCGATATCGTTGACTTTGTCCGAACACTCCTTGCGATTTGATGAGTTCGTGGTACGGTGCACTCGAAGCAGTTCTTTTCATCGTTTTCTCTAATTACCTGCCCATTCATCCACGAGTGGCCAGGTAGCTTGGAGAAAACATCATGGATAGTGCTGTGCTCGCCGAGCCCCGGCAGCTCCGGCTTTCTTTTCCCGATATGGAGAGTCGGCACACTCGGCTCGTCTACGTCGAAGGCCCAGTTCTTGCTGTGGACCACCAGAAGAAGTGGTTCAGCAGCAAGGTCATGCTCACTATCGGCCTCTCTGAGGCTGATCGGCTGGAGATCAATGCGGCGCGCTCGTCCGTAGGGCTCGATCTCATCCCAGAGGACACCACGAGCATCCGCATCGAGCTGGAGCCTGGCAAGAAGTTGAAGCTGGGTCGGGCTGGTGCGCTACGCGCAACCCTCGGTTTCAATACCTGGGAGAAGGAGCACTATCTCGGTTTCGATCGAGCTGGGGTCGTCAGCGTCAGCCCCGCTTAGGCACCAGCATCCAGAGATGCCATCCCACACCCCCGCTTCGAGCAAATAATGCGCTCGGGCGGGGGTCGAGTATTTTTGGATTCAGGTAATTCCGATGCGATCTATCAGAGACCGAGACGTCAGTTTCTGACGGTAAGTCAGGTGTTCGATGTCCCCCCAACACGGTGCACCATGTGACAAGAGGTCGGTTTCTGACCCACCGTCAGGAGTTCGAAGTACGGTCCAACACGGTGCACCAATGCACGAGCGCCTTTAGGCGCTTTTGCATTTGTGCTATAACGCACGTACATGGCGGCGTTAGCTCAGCTGGTAGAGCTCTCGGTTGTGGTCCGAGCGGTCGTGGGTTCGAGTCCCACACGTCGCCCCAAGATATGAAATCTTTCATCAAAGAATTCAAGGAATTTGCCCTGCGCGGCAACGCGATCGATCTTGCGATCGGCGTAGTGATCGGCGCAGCGTTCAACAGCATCGTCACCTCGCTCGTAACCAATGTGCTCACCCCGCCGCTCTCGCTGCTTACGCGTGGGATCAACTTCGGGGATCTCGCCATCGCCGTCCCGAACACCGACGCCCAGATCCAGTACGGACTCTTCATCCAGGCAGTGATCAGCTTCGTCATCACCGCCCTCGCGCTCTTCCTGCTCGTGAAGGCGCTGAACCGGCTCGCAGCTGCGGCGCGCCGGGAAGAGGAGCAGGGCAAGGCCGAGCCCGCCCAGAAATCGGCCGAGCTCGTGGTGCTCGAGGAGATCCGGGATTCATTGAAGAAATAGAAAGGAACCTGTACCGTATCCGTCTTAACCACTACCTATGCTTTCCATGCAGCAACTCATCGCGGGCGTCGTGCTCATCATCGTGGTCGGGGCGGGTGCCTTCCTGTATCGCAACATGATGGAGCGCCCCGCAGCGCCGACCGATAACGAACCGGTTGCCTGCACCGCGGACGCCAAGCTCTGCCCTGACGGCAGCGCGGTCGGGCGCCAGGGCCCCAACTGCGAATTTAGCGCCTGCCCCCCACCGAACGTCGAGGTGGCGGAGGCGCGCATCGGATTCGTGCTCCCGGCAGGGTACACCCAGACCATGCGGGGCACCGCGACGCAGGAGACGCTGCGCATCTTTACGAAGCCGACGCTCTCGTCCTCGGTCCAGCACTCGATCTCGGTGAAACGGTACCCGGTCCCGGCAGGGAAGACCGCGGAGCAGGTCATCCTCGACAACACGCGGTACCAGCCGGCGGATATGAACGCGGAGAACTTCTCTCGCTTCACCACGAAGACGATCGGCGGCAACACCTTCCGCGTGACAGTCATCGAGCGCTTCGAGGCAATCATCGAGAGCTCGTACTTCCTTGCGCGCGGTAGCGAGGTACTCCGCTTCGACATCGTCGAGCATGACGTCACGAACTGGATGGAGCCGAACCTCGTCGTCTCAAACCTGCCCGAGCATAAGGCGCTCGAGACGATGCTCGCGAGCCTGAAGCTCTACGAATAGCGAGATGGTCCCGAATGGGGCCATCTTCATTCGTGTCCGTGCTCGGCTTCGCCGAGCTCGTGGACCTCGATACCCCCGGCGTGCGCGTGCTCTTCGGGCTCGATAGCAAGCAGCCCGACCATCGCGAGGACGCCTGCCATGACGGCGACCAGCTGGATCAGGGAATGGCGCACCGAAGTCGTCTTATGGAGCTCGGGAATGAGGTCGGTGAGCGCGATGTAGATGAACCCGCCGGCGGCAAGCGGGACAAGCCACATCGTGAAGGCCTCGGTCGCACCGCCAAGGAGAAGCGCGACGCCTGCACCGAGCACCGCGAACAAGGCGGAGACGAAGTTATAGAAGAGCGCCTTCACCTTGCTGTATCCGGCATGCAGGAGCACGCCGAAGTCCCCGATTTCCTGCGGGATCTCGTGGAGGACGACCGCGATGGTGGTCGCGATGCCGACCTCGATCGAGACGAGGTAGCTCGCCGCGATGATGAGGCCGTCGACGAAGTTGTGGACGC
>DASPKG010000048.1:0-11524 GCA_035628215.1 Minisyncoccota bacterium | reverse complement strand
GAGCCGCTCTTCTTGCCGCCACCGGTCATCTTATTGACGGTGGCCCAGGCGCGGGCTTCGGCCTCGTCCTCGGAAACGCCCCGCTTCTCGTACCCCTCCTCGATATGGCGGGCTTGGCGCTTCTGCTTATCCGTGTACTTGGCCTTGCTGCCCCGCGGCATGGAGATCTACGTTACGCGATGGGGTTCCTGCCCTGGATGAGGCGGACGAGCACCATGATCACCGCGACGACGAGCAGCAGGTGGATGAAGCCGCCCAGCGTGTAGCTCGTCACGAGACCAAGGAGCCAGAGAACCAGAAGTATCACTGCGATGGTGTACATCATGGATTTCGTTATTTATTACTAACACTGGGTACGGTAGACGAAGGAAGGTAGAGAAATGATGAAGGCTTGCTTCCGCAAGCCTTCATATTACCGACGAGCCTTTGCTCGTTCGCTCTCCGTGAGCTGCTGCTTCCGGAGCCGTACGCTCTCGGGCGTGATCTCGAGATACTCGTCCTCGGCCATGACCTCGAGCCCACGCTCGATGGTGAGCGTGTAGGCCGGCACGAGGTTGATCGCCTCGTCGTTGCCGGAGGAGCGCACGTTCGTGAGGTTCTTGCCCTTGGTCGGGTTCACAATCATCTCCTCCCCCTTGCTGGTGTTTCCGAGCACCATGCCCTCATAGACGTCGGTCGCCGGACCGATGTAGAGCATTCCGCGCTCCTGCAGCCCCCAGAGCGCATAGCCGAGCGCCTTGCCGGTGGCCATGGAGACCATCGAGCCGACCTGGCGCTTCTTGATCTCGCCGGCGAACGGCTTGAAACCGATCACACGGGACGAGAGGATGCCTTCGCCCTTGGTATCGATGACGAACTGGTTGCGGTACCCGAGGAGGCCGCGGGTCGGGCCCTCGAGCGTGAGCCGCACCGAGTTGTCGTGCTGGACGAGGTTCTGGAGGATAAATGCGCGCTGCCCCAGTCGCTCGATAATGGCGCCCTGGTAATCCGAGGGCGTATCGATGATGACCTCCTCGAAGGGCTCCACCTTCACGCCCTCCTCCTCGCGGATGATGACCTGCGGCTGGAAGACCTGCATCTCGTAGCCCGCACGGCGCATGTTCTCGAGAAGGATCGCGATGTGGAGCTCGCCGCGGCCCGACACCTTGAAGGCATCCGGTGAGACGAAGTCCACCTTGAGCCCTACGTTCACCTCGAGCTCGCGCTCGAGGTATTCGCGGAGCTGGCGGCTCGTCACGTACTTCCCTTCGCGGCCCGCGAACGGCGAGTTGTTCACGAGGAAGTTGAGGGTGATGGTTGGCTCGTCAATCGCGATCGCGGGCAAGGGCTCGGCAGAAGGATCGGTCGTAATGGTCTCGCCAATATAGATGTCAGGGAGCCCTGCGGCGATCACGATGTCGCCTGCGGACGCGGACTCTGCCTCGATGCGCTCGAGCCCCTTGAAGGTGAAGATCTTGGTGATCTTCCCAGTACGAGCGGTACCGTCCGGTTTCTTCACCGTCACGGTCTCGCCCGCCTTCACGACGCCCTCGTACACACGGCCGATCGCGAGGCGACCGAGGAAGTTGTCGTAAGCAAGGTTGAAGGGCTGCAGGCGAAGTGGCTTCGAGGCCTTCTCGTCGGACGACGCCACCGGCACCTGCTCGAGGATGACGTCGAGGAGCGGCGTGAGGTCCTTACGCTCGTCGTCGAGCTTCTTCATCGCTACGCCCTCGCGCCCGATCGCATAGACCGTCGTGAAGTCCGATTGCTCGTCGGAGGCACCGAGCTCGAGGAAGAGCTCCAAGACCTGTTCCTCGGCGAGCGCGGGGTTTGCGGCCGGCTTATCGATCTTATTGAGGACCACGATGGGCTTCAGGCCCAGCTCGAGGGATTTCTTCAGCACGAAGCGGGTCTGGGGCATGGGGCCTTCCTGCGCGTCCACGATGAGGAGCACGGAGTCGATCGAACGGAGCACGCGCTCCACCTCCGACCCGAAGTCGGAGTGCCCTGGCGTGTCCACGATGTTGATCTTCGTGCCCTTGTACTCGACCGCGGCGTTCTTCGAGTAGATGGTGATGCCGCGCTCCTGCTCGAGCGTGTTGGAGTCCATGGAGACGCCCTCAGCCGCCGCGCCGGTCTGCTTCAGGATCGCATCGGTCAGGGTCGTCTTCCCGTGGTCGACGTGCGCGATGATCGCGATGTTGCGGATGTCCATAAAAATAAAAGGCCCGGCGGGCTGTTGGGGAGAGAATAACCCGGATATGAGAGTGCGTCAATCCGACCTGCGTGCTATAACCGCTATGGGTCAACAGAAAGGTGGCGACATGCCCCGTATCATCAAGGCCATCCTCTGCGATGTGGATGGCACCATTATCGATTCGTTCAGCCGTGGATTCTACAAGCTTCGGCTGGCTGCCGAGCGGTTCGGCTACGACTACACCGAGGAGACCGAGAGGATCGCCATCGAGCACTGGGGCGCGCCGCTCGATAAGCTTCTCCTGATCTGCTTCCCGGATGTCACGTCCGAGACGGCCCGCAAGATGAGGCGCCTCTTCGTCGACCTCGACACGACCGAGCCGCCCGGCGCAATCGCCGGCGCGCTTGCGGTTCTCGAGTTGCTCGCCAAGGAAGGCATCGTATTCACAGTGCTCACCTCGCGCGACAGCGTGACCTGCGGCCATCTGCTGCGCAACGCCGCCATGGATCATTACTTCATCCATGTCGCTGCGCAGGATACAACCGAGCACCACAAGCCGGATCCGCGCGTCTTCGCCTGCACCATGGAGAAGCTGAAGGAGCACGGCATCGAACCCGATGAGTGCGTCCTCATCGGCGACACCTACGACGACTGGAAAGCCGGGCAGGCATTCGGCATGCGTACGGTCATCGTGAAAACTGGACCGCTCATGCATCCGACAGCCGACATTCCGGAGGAGGACCATATTCAGTCCTTCGCCGAGCTGCCGGACTGGCTGTCTCGGAACAATTTTTAGGCGTCGAATGTGTCGCCGGAGCCCGCGTAACGGGCTCTTACTTTTTATTACCGCAGATATCGGTCGACATTCCGCAGCTGCCCCGCATAGCTCGCTGAGCAATGGATCTGCCCATCGTTGTCGTGGAGATAGTAAATGCAGTTCGTCTCTTCGGGATCGAGCACCGCCTTGATGGAGTCGAGCGAGGGGTTCGCGATCGCATGCGGCGGGAGCCCCGGGTATTTATACGTATTGAAGGGCGAATCGATGAACTTATCGTCGGACATAGGAGTCGGCCACCAGAGCCCCGACCTCCCCCGGATGTACTGGAGCGTCGCGTCCACCTGGAGCGCCATCCCGATATCGATGCGGTTCCAGAGGATGCCTGCGACGAGCGCCTTATCGTTCTTCGCGCTCTCGCGCTCCACCAAGGAGGCCATGGTGATCACCTCGTTCCAGGAGAGGCCCTTCTTCGCCGCCTCGTCCGCATACGGCGCGAACACCTCCTCGAAGCGGCCGCGCAGTCGATTGGCCACCTGCCCGATCGGCTGGTCCGAGGCGATGAGGTAGGTGTCGCCGTAGTAGACGCCCTCGCGAAGCGTCTCGTATACCGCGGTCTGCCTTCCCCACTCGGCGAGCTGCTCCTCCGACCACCCGAGCTTCCGCTGCAGCAGCTCCCCGATCTGCTCCTTGCGCATCCCCGGCGGCACGATGACCCAGGAGAGGTAGGGCGGACGGGCGAAGGCCTCCGCGATGGTCCACGCGTCCTGGCTCCTGCTGATGCGGTACCCGCCTTCGAGGATGTCGTCGTGGCCGGTCGCCGCGTACGCAAGGCGGAACGCCAGCTCGCTCTTGATGAAGTTCAGCTCTTTCAATCCCGCCGCCACTTCTTCTATCGGGGTGTCCGGGTTCACGATGAACTCCTCGGGCTCATCGTATTTAGCGACCGGCCCGAACATGGCGGAATACGCGAGCAAGAGCAGCACGATGACGAGGATCCCTCCGATGGCGGTGAGCGCGACCGCACGGCGGTCGAACCGCTCGGAGAGGGAGAACGGGAAACGCATTCCCGCATTCTACCGCATCGGCTCAGCAGATTGCAGAAGATACCCAAAAAGGTACTATCCCTGCGGAACCGGATTTGGCCGGCCGAACACTGAGAAGGAACAGCCATGACCGAGAGGATCGGTAACGTGCTCGCCGAGCGCTATGCGACCGTCGAGATGCAGACGATCTGGTCCGATCGGGCCAAGATCATCGCCGAACGGCGACTCTGGATCGCCGTAATGAAAGCGCAGCGCGATCTCGGCCTCGCCCAGATCACCGCTGCTGCAATCGCCGACTATGAGCGCGTGATCGATGAGGTCGATTTCGATTCGATCGATCGCCGCGAGAAGAAGGCCAAGCATGACGTGAAGGCGCGCGTCGAGGAGTTCAACGCGCTCGCCGGCCATCAGCTCGCCCACCTAGGCATGACGTCCCGCGATGTGACCGACAACGTCGAGCAGATGCAGGTCCGCGACTCGCTCCGCCTGGTGAGCGACCGAACGGTCGCGCTCCTGCGGCGGCTCGGCGCACGTATCCTCGAACACCAGGTGCTGACGGCCTGCGGCAGGACGCATAATATCCCGGCGCAGTCCACGACGCTCGGGAGGCGGTTCGGAATGTGGGCAGAGGAACACATCACGCATTTCGAGCTCCTCGACAAATTCCGCGGCGGCTATCTCCTCCGGGGCATCAAAGGCCCGGTGGGGACGCAGCAGGACATGATCGCGCTCATCGGCACCAACGAAGCGGCGCGGCTCGAGGACATCGTCCGCAAGCACCTCGGCTTCGGCGGCACGCTCACCGCCGTCGGCCAGGTCTATCCGCGTTCGTTCGACACCGCGACCGTGGCGCATCTGGTCACGCTCGCCTCGGCGCCCGCGAACTTCGCGAAGACGATGCGGAACATGGCGGGGCTCGCCCAGGCGACCGAGGGGTTCAAGGAGGGCCAGACCGGCTCCTCCGCGATGCCGCATAAGATGAACATGCGGACCTCGGAGCGCATCAGCGGCCTCAACGTCGTCCTGCACGGCTTCGCGACCATGGCGAACGCCCTTGCGGGGGACCAATGGTACGAGGGAGACGTGAGCTGCTCGGTGCCGCGCCGGGTGTTCCTGCCCAGTTCGTTCTTCGCTATTGACGGGCTCTACGAGGCCGCCATGACCGTCCTCGACGAGATGGCGGTCTTCCCGGCGATGATCGAGCGCGAGCTCATGGCCGAGCTCCCCTTCCTCTCGACGACCGGCATCCTCATGGAGGCGGTCAAACGGAGCGGCGGGCGCGAGGACATGCATGAGATCGTCAAGAAGCACGCGACAGCGTCTGTCACCGCGGTCCGCTCCGGCGGGTCGTCCGATGCGTTCGTCGTGAGCCTCGGGGACGACCCCGCGTTCCCGCTCAGCACCGAGGAGATCCGGGCGCTCCTGAAGCCGGAGGTCGGCCTTGCGATCGAGCAGGCGGACCACGTCTATCAGCGGATCCGCCGCATCGTCGAGCATCGGCCGGATGCGGCACGGTACAACCCCGCGCCGATCCGCTAAGTTCGCGTACCGCCAGGGCCCCTGTGGTCCTGGCGGACCCTTTTATACATGGAGCAGCCGGGCGAGCTTCAAATCATCGTAGGAATATTTGCCTTTCAGTCTTGAGTGCGCCGGCGCGAGCTTCTCCGTCCCGACCGTAGCGAATACCTCGCTGATCGCAGGCATCGCATCGATGATCTTCTTCGGGAGGATGCTGCGTATCTCCTCGAGCGTGATGCGTCCCCCTGCCTTCAGCTTCTCCATATGATCCGCGATGGTGCCGAGCGTAAGCCCGCGCGCCGCCTTGATCTCCGCAACGCTCTTCCCCTCCTTGATGAGGTCGTAGGTCGCGTCGTAGGTCGTCTGCTTCGCCTTCGGGAGCGCAGACGCCTCGAGCGAGCCGCCGGAGGCCTTGATGAAATTATTCCGCATCGTATCGAGCTCGCCCGTCTCGGCGAGCATCCCGAACGCGACCGCTGCCTGCTCTGAAAGCGCGCGAAACTGGCGGTCCCTCGACGCGACCCCGGGATGCACGGCAAGCGCGTTCTCATGCCAGCCAAGCAGCGAGAGGCCCGAGAGCCTGCGCACCCGCGACAAGGCAACGTATCCCTGCCCGTACTCGAAGGAGCGTGACAGGTCCATGGCCGCCGCGTCCATGCTCATGCCCTGGCTCTTATGCACGGTGATGGCCCAGGCGAGCCGGAGCGGTACCTGCGTGATCTTCGCGCGCGCCTTCCCCCCTTCTTCGACCGCCCACTCGACCGGCGCGATGGTGAGCTCGCGCCCGTCCTTCGTCTCGATGGTGGGATACCCCGTGCCGCGCTCGAAGCCCGTCACCACGCCGATGGTGCCGTTGGCGTATCCGGTGATGGGATTGTTCTTCGTCGCCATGACGACCGCACCCTCTTTGAGGACAAGCGTCTCGGGCGAGAGGCAGCCGCGCTTCAGGCTCTCGATGAGGACGGGCGCGCCCTGTCCGGTCATGGCGTAGCGCTTTCCGTTGCCGGGGAGCGCCCCGAGCTTCGCCTCGTTCTCACGGTCCACGTCCGCGTTATGGGTATAGAGGCGCGGGGTATCCGCATCGAGCCCTTCGGCATCCGTCTCACGCGAGAGGATGACCGACACATGCGTATGGTCCCATTCGCTCGCCCGGATGGCGCCAAGGAGCGAAAGGAACTCCGTATCCTCCTGCCGGTGCTGTTCGGAGAGATAGCAGACGATGGGCTTCAGGGCCGCCCATGCGGGAGATTCGAAGGCGAAGGATGCCGGGCGGCCGGGCCTCCCGATGGGCGGGAGCTGGAAGAAGTCGCCGACGACGACGACCTGCATGCCGCCGAAGGGCTCCTCCCGCTGCCGCACCGCGCGCACGACCGCGTCCACCATGGTGAGGACGTCGCCCGAGAGCATGGATACCTCATCGATGATGAGGACCGGGGTCTTCTGGATGCGCTTCACGACATGCTCCTTCTGGGTGATCTGCTCGATGAGCTGGGCGAGCGGCTGCTCGGCGATGCCGATCCCGCTCCAGGAGTGGATGGTGACGCCGTGGAGGTGGGTGGCCGCGATGCCCGTCGAGGCGGTGATCGCGGGCTCGATGGCGTGCGAGCGCAGCCACTTCACGTACTCATTAATGGTATGCGTCTTGCCGCTGCCTGGCTCCCCGGTGAGGAACACGTTCGCGCCGGTCTTGAGGATGGAGAGGGCTTCCTTCTGCGTCATCCCCCGATACTACCAGAAGCGGATCAAATGCATCTGGAGAAAAGATAAAGGTTGCCGCCCGACATGCGGGCGGCGCTCCCCTTTCCTAAGCTGATGCGGCGACACGTATCGGCGTGGTCATGGCGACCGCTGCTTCGACCGTCTTCTCCAGCGTGGAGTAGATGGTAATGCGTGGAATCCGCTCGGCGCGTTCGAAGTTCCTCCGTATGGAGGCGAGCCCCGGGAAGTTCTCGTCGGCCCCGATGACGAACCGCACGTGCCCGCGCCGTTCCTTGGAGAGCTCGATCATGCGACCCCGGATCTCGCCGATCAGATCGCGGGCCTCATGGGCGTAGGGCCCTTCTTCCTCAAGGCACGGATGCTTCGGATCCTCGAGCGGCAACCAGCAGATGATGCAGCCCCTAGGAAGGCGGTTTGACCAGCCAGCCTGCGCGATGTAGTACCGCTTGGCATCCGTTTCCTGCTCGAGCGACCGTCCGTCGATGGTCTCCACTGTCGGCGTCCGGTACGCCATGAGCGGATGATCGTCTGCATACTTGCGCGTGATGTGCAGGAGGAAGTCGTTGCCGTAGTGCGCTTCGAGCAGACGGTAGCAGTCGAGCTCCCAGTCCTGCGCACCCGGACCGGGACCGAGGCACATGAATATCGGCCCCCGCACTTTGTCCCAATCAACGATGGTGTTACGCAGGACGACGCTCATGGCCGCCTCCCCTGTTGCTTCTGTAATTACGATACTCCTCCCCCAGGGTTTCGCCAAAGGATAGCCTAGACCGCAAGCCGGTACGTCTCGACGTCGATTGCGCCCGAGTCTTCAAGGAGCGCCTCGGCGTCCACGTTCTCGTCCGCGTAGGTCGCAAGCAGGATATCGCCCGCGTTCACGCGGTCGGCATACCGCTGCGCATGCTCTTGCCCGATACCCATATTGGAGAGCGCGCCGATGAGTCCGCCTGCAGCGGCGCCGGTCGCTGCCCCTGCCGCGGTCGTGCCGATCGCGCCCGTGAGGCCAAGCGCCGCCGCAAGCGGGCCGGCCGCGAACAAGGGCCCGATGACCGGGATCACGCCCGCGACGGTAGCGAGGCCCGCGATCGCGCCAAGCGCGCCACCGACGACCGCACCCTTGCCGGCGCCTTCGACCGGGGTCGAGGTCGCGATGTTGCTTGCCTCGACCTCGTGCACCTCCCCTTCGCTATTGCGGTAGATGTACGAGATATCATCAGTCGGGACCTTGAGCTCGTTATGCAACCGATTAATGGCCTTCTCCGCGTCCTCGCGCGCACCGAACATGCCGATGGTGAACTTCTTCATGGATACGATGTGAAAGTGGTAATGCTTGAGTGATAGCAGAGGGGGCGTGAACGGCCGATTAACCATTTACGATCGTCCCGCCATTCGGATGCAGGACCTGCCCCGTCATGTACGAGGAGTCGTCGGAGGCGAGGAAGACGAACGAGGGCGCGATCTCATCCGGATGCCCCGGGCGACCCAAGGTCGTGTTCTGGCCGAACTTCCCCACCCGCTCCTTCGGGAAGGACGCGGGGATGAGCGGGGTCCAGATGGGACCGGGCGCGACCGCATTCACCCGGATCTTCTTCTCTGCGAGCGACAGCGCGAGCGAGCGCGTGAACGCCACGATCGCGCCCTTGGTCGCGGAATAGTCGATGAGGTCCTCGCTCCCTTTATATGCCGTTACCGAGGTCGTATTGATGATCACGCTGCCGGGCTTCAGGTACTGCAGGGCGGCCTGGGTCATATAGAACATGCCGAAGACGTTCGTCCGGAAGGTGCGCTCGAGCTGGTCGGGAGTGATATCGACCAGGGACGGCTGCGAATGCTGCTCGGCCGCATTGTTCACGAGGATGTCGAGCCCGCCGAGCCGCTTCACGATCTGCTCGACGACTCTTCGGGCGACTGCGGGTTTCCCGATATCCGCGCGAAGCAGGGTCACCTGCCCTTCGCCTGCCGCATCTTCTATATGGTGCGCAGTCTCCTTCGCATCATCGTCCTCATTGCAATAGATGATGGCGACGGAAGCTCCTTCTTTCGCGAATGCGATCGCGGTGGCCCGCCCGATGCCGCTGTCCCCGCCCGTGATGAGCGCGATCTTCCCGGAGAGCTTCCCGCTCCCTTCGTAGCACTCCATCTTGTCCTCGGGCGCAGGCTGCATGGGCGCGGTACGCCCCGGCTGCACGCCCTGGACCTGCGGCGGGATCTTCTTCTTTTGCTCGATCTTCCGATTGCGCATTCCGTCTATAGTTCGGAATGAACCGTGAAGCGGTAATTAATGGGAAAGGCGCAGCGTCAGGCGCGCGACGAGCTTGCGTGCCTCCTCGACGAGGATGATCGGGAGCCCGGCGACAAGGACGAGCTGCCATTCCGCAAGCGAGAGCGGGACGGTGTGCAGCACGCCCTGGAAGAAGGGGTGGTACACGGCGAGGAGCTGGAGAAGCACGACCACGACCGTCGCGCCGATGAGGTAGAGGTTCCCGAAGGGATTCATGGCAAATAGCGAGCGGGTCTCCGAGCGGCAGTTCCAGGCGTTGTACCACTGCATCGCTGCGAGGCAGGTCAGGGATATGGTGAGCGCCTTGGCGATGCCCTCGGTCGAGAGGAAGAGCGCGAACAGGGGCAGCGTCACCGCCGCCATCGTCGCGGCCATCAGCGCCATCCGGAGCGTCATCGAGGAGTCGAGGAGGTATTTCCCGGGCTTCCTGAACGGACGCGTGAGAAGGTTCTTTTCCTTGGGCTCCATGGCGAGCGCGACGTCGAGGAAGCCGTCGGTCACGAAGTTGAGCCAGATGATCTGCGCGGGCAGCACGGGGACCGGCAGGCGCGCGAACAGGGCCCCGATGATGGTGAGCGTCTCGCCGGCGGACGTCGAGAAGAGGTAGAGCGCGACGCGGCGGATGTTCTGGTAGATGTTCCTGCCCTCCTCGACCGCCGAGACGATGGAGCCGAAATCATCATCGAGGAGCACGATGTCCGCGGCCTCTTTCGCGACCTCCGTCCCGATCTTCCCCATGGAGACGCCGAGGTCCGCCGCGACCAAGGACGGCGCATCGTTGATGCCGTCGCCCGTCATCGCGATGGTGAGGCCCTTCGCGCGGTACGCCTGGATGATGCGCAGCTTATGCTCGGGCGTCACGCGGGCGAAGACCGCGACGGTAAGCAGGATATCGGCGAGCGCCGCGTCCGAGAGCGAATCGAGCTCGGTGCCCGAAACGACCCGATTCCCTTCTTTGAAGATGCCGGCCTCCTTCGCGACGGCTTCGGCGGTCACGACGTGATCGCCCGTGATCATCACGACGCGGATGCCGGCGGCGCGCGCCTTGGCGAGCGCGGCCGGGACCTCGGCCTTCAGCCCGTCCTTCATGCCGATGAAGCCGAGGAAGGTGAGGTCCGCGACCGCATCCGGAGAGAGGTTCGCCCCGACGCTGGCGCGCTCCGCGTACGCGAGGACGCGCAGCCCCTCGACGGAGAGCGAGCGCATCAAGGCATCGAGCTCGTCGCGGCGCGTGCCCGTCAGTTCGTACGTCTTCCCGTTCTCCCGGACCCGGACGGCACGCGCAAGGATGTGCTCGGGCGCGCCGATCACGGAGAGCGCTCCTTCGCGCATCCCCGCATGCACCACCGCATGGAAGCGCAGCGCGGAGGTGAACGGGAGCTCGGCGATCGGGAGCGATTCGCGCTCGAGGTCTTCCTTCTCGAACCCGAGCTTGCGGGCGAGCACGATGAGCGCGGCCTCGGTCGGGTCGCCCGCAACCATCCAGCGCTTCTTCTCTTCGCTGTAGACGACGCGGGCGCCTGCGATGTATGCCGCGATCTTCCCGGCCGCAAGCAGTTCCGGATGGTTCGCGGGGACAATGATGCTTCCGTCCTTGGCTACCTCGCCCTTGGGTTCGTAGCCCTCGCCCGAGACCGTGAAGAGGGTGCCCTCGGCGTACACCTTCTCGACGATCATCTCGTTCTTCGTGATCGTGCCGGTCTTGTCGACCGCGATCACGCTCGCCTGGCCGAGTGCCTCGACCGCCTGCAGGTTCTTCACGAGCGCGTTGCGCTTGCCCATCCGCCAGACGCCGGTCGCGAGCACGAGGGTCATGACGATCGGGAGGCCTTCCGGGATGACCGAGACCGCAAGCGAGACCACCGTCGAGAACATGGTCGTGGCCGATTGCCCGAGCGCGAGCCCGAGCGCGAACAGGAGGGCGCTCATCACCGCGACCACGATGATGATGAGCCGCGAGAGGCGGCGTATCGTCGCCTGGAGCGGGATCTCGGTCGCGACCGACT